>CACZPD010000063.1 GCA_902782955.1 uncultured Erysipelotrichaceae bacterium | reverse complement strand
CATTTGATGACATTCACCAGTTTTACCGGCGGTTCCAGTTTTTTCTTTTCCACCAGCTTTTCGTCTTTGATGATATTGACTGTTACACCCGGATCAACAAACCCGATGACATCCAGGTCAATGTCCATATCGGCATCGATCTTGATGATGTCCTTTTTGCCGGTCTTGCGGCTGAGGGCATTCATGATGATAGCGACCTGGCAGTCCATCCGGTCGAGGTTTAACAGATCATAGAGCTCCATCGCCCTGCCTGCTGTAATGTGATCAATTACCACACCGTTTGTAATGGAATCTATATTCATTGCTGAGCCTCCCTGAGCAGTTTCATGATCAAAGCCATGCGCATGTATTTTCCGTTCAGTACCTGTTTGAAATAGCAGGCTCTCGGATCTTTATCCACTTCCACGCTGATCTCATTTACTCTCGGCAGCGGATGCATGATCACAAGATCCTTCCTTGCCCTTTCAAGCTTCTTCGGTTCCAGGATATATGTGTCTTTCAGACGGAGGTAATCCTCTTCGTTGAAGAAACGTTCTCTCTGCACTCTGGTCATATACAGAATGTCCAGATCCCCGATCACATCCTCAAGACTGGTGGACTGGGTAAACGGGATATTGTTTTTCTTCAGTACGTTCTTTTTGACATAACTCGGCAGTTTCAGCTCGACCGGGGAAATGAGAACAAATTCATTGCCCTGATAGCGTGACATTGCCTCGATCAGTGAATGCACCGTCCTTCCGAATTTCAGGTCGCCGCATACGCCGATCTTCAGATTGTTGAAGCCTCCCTTTTCCCGGGAAATCGTCAGAAGATCCGCCAGTGTCTGCGTCGGATGGTTGTGTCCGCCGTCACCGGCATTGATGACCGGGATCGACGCATTGATGGAAGCGACATACGGCGCGCCTTCCTTCGGATGACGCATGGCGATGATATCCGCGTAGCAGCTGACTGTCTTTGCCGTATCCGCAACGCTTTCGCCCTTCGCGGCGGAACTGCTCTGTGCTTCCGAAAAGCCGATCACACTGCCGCCCAGTTCGAGCATGGCTGCTTCAAAGCTGAGACGCGTCCTGGTGGACGGTTCGAAAAACAGGGAAGCCAGTTTTTTTCTTTTGCACGCTTCCGCGTATTTGTCGGGATTCGCAATGATGTCGTTTGCGGTTGCGATCAGTTCATCGATTTCCTCAACGGAAAGATCCAGAATGTTGATCAGGCTTCTCATGTTATTCTCCCTTTCTGATCCAGCTTTCATCACCCGGATTGTTTCTGAAAGCGATCAGTCTTTCGATATCTTCTTTCTGAATATATCCTTCTTCCCCTGCCACTTCGGCGATCACGTCGAAGTTTGTCAGGGAGATGTTCTTTACATTCGCTTCGGCCAGACGGTCAAGGCCTTTTTTCATGCCGTATGTGAAGATGGACACGATACCGAGCACTTCCGCCCCTGCCTCGCGCAGGACATTTACGACGTCAATGACACTGCCGCCGGTGGAGATCAGGTCTTCCACGACAACGACTTTCTGTCCCGGTTTCAGTTCGCCTTCGATCTGGTTCTTTCTGCCGTGATCCTTTGAACCGGCTCTAACATAACCCATCGGCATACCCAGGATATGACCTGTGATCGCTGCGTGGGCAATACCTGCCGTGGATGTCCCCATCAGGACTTCCGCTTCCGGATAGTTTGTCTTCACAAGCTCTGCCAGTCCATTTTCAACATCATTCCTGACTTCCACATTGGTCAGTGTCAGACGGTTGTCGCAGTAAACAGGACTCTTGATGCCGCTTGCCCATGTGAACGGCTCATCCGGTCTGAAGAATACCGCTTTGATCTTCAGCAGATCCGCTGCTATTTTTCTCTCCATGTTTCCACCTCTTATTCCGCAAATTCCCTGATGCATCTTTCATACGCAGCCACCGGGTCTGCCGCTTTTGTGATCGGCCTGCCGACTACGATAAAGTCGGAACCAATCTTTTTCGCTTCTTCCGGTGTCATGACACGTTTCTGATCGCCTTTGTCGTTCTCCGCAAAGCGTACGCCCGGCGTCACGGTCAGGAAATCTTTTCCGCATACCTCATGTACTTTTGCGGCTTCCAGCGGTGAACATACGACTCCGTCGAGTCCTGCATTCTTCGCAGTCTCCGCATAATGCATGACGACATCCGCGATCGGTTCTTTGATGAGCAGGTCTTTTTCCATGCTTTCCTGATCGGTGCTGGTCAGCTGCGTGACCGCAATGAGAAGTGGTCTTGTGCCGTCTTCCCTTGTCAGTCCTCTCAGCGCGGCTTCCATCATTGCTGTTGTGCCGGCCGCGTGCAGGTTGACCATGTCGACGTTCAGCCTGCTCAGTACCCGCATTGCCTTTTCGACAGTATTCGGTATGTCATGGAGCTTCAGGTCAAGAAAGATCTTGTGTCCTCTCTCCTTGATCTCTTTTACGATCGCAGGACCTTCCGCATAGTACAGTTCCATGCCGATCTTTACGAAAGGCTTTTTCCCGCTGAAACGGTCCAGAAAGGAAATCACTTCCTCCCTGCCTGAAAAATCCAGCGCTACAATTACATCTCTATCCATTCCTGACACCTCCTGTTATATCTCTGATATTCTCAATGCCGAGACTGTCCATGACAGCCGGCAATCCTTCTATGATTTTTTTACAGGCGAACGGATCGGTCAGATTCGCCGCCCCGACTTCCACCGCGGAAGCCCCGGCAAGCATCATCTCGATCACATCCTCTGCCTTTGTGATGCCGCCCATTCCAATGACGGGAATATTCACAGCATGCGCGACCTGGTATACCATGCGCAGCGCCACCGGGAATACGGCCGGTCCGGAGAGTCCGCCGGTCACATTTTTCAGTACCGGCTTCCTTGTCTTCAGGTCGATGCGCATGCCCATCAGCGTATTGATGAGGCTGATGCCGTCCGCACCGCTGTCTTCACAGGCTCTGGCGATGCTTACGATATCCGTCACGTTCGGCGACAGCTTGATGATCACGGGTTTTTTAGTTACTGCCTTTACCGCTTTTGTGATCTTTCCTGCCATGACCGGATCCGTCCCGAAGCTCATACCGCCGCCGTGCACATTCGGACAGCTGATATTCACTTCGATCCAGCCGACCTGTTCCTCGGCATCCAGAAGCTTTGATACATATACATATTCCTCTTCGGAAAAGCCGCTGACATTCGCCATTACCTTTTTATGAAAGCAGTTCTTCAGCTTCGGCAGCTCCTCTTTGATCACCCGGTGCACGCCCGGGTTCTGCAGGCCTACCGCATTCAGCATCCCCGCAGCAGTTTCCGCAATACGCGGTGTCGGGTTGCCGAAACGCTCCTCCTTCGTGGTTCCCTTGAAGGAAAATGTACCCAGCATGTTGATGTCATACAGTTCCGCGAATTCATAGCCGAATCCGAAAGTGCCGGACGCAGGGATCACGGGATTGTCAATTTCGATCCCGCAGAGGTCAACATTCAGTCTTCCCATGCAAGTTCCTCCTTACGGAATACCGGACCTTCCTTGCAGATGCGCTTTTTGCCGGCTTTTGTTTCAATGGAACAGCCCATGCAGGCACCGAAGCCGCATCCCATTCTTTCTTCCAGTGAAAACTGGCCTTCTGTATTTGTATTCTTATATACACTCTTCAGCATCGGCAGCGGTCCGCATGTATAGAAATATGTGTACGCTGTCTCTTTAAGAGCTTCCGTGACGAATCCTTTGATCCCATATGAACCATCCACTGTCGTTACATACACATCCGCGCCGATCGCTTTGAATTCTTCTTCGTAAAAGATCTCATCCTTTGTATTGAAGCCGAGGATGACAGTGACCTTTTTGCCTTGTCCGATGAGTTCTTTTGCGGTCATATAGAGCGGCGGCACACCGACGCCTCCGCCGATGAGCACCGGCGCATCACCGCTGAGGGAAAGGTCATACCCGTTTCCCAGCTGTGTCAGGACATCCAGGCTGCCTTCTTTGATCAGTGACAGCGCTTTTGTGCCTTCCCCGACTGTTTTGTATATGATGGTGATCGTCTGCTCATCCGCGTCGCATACCGAGATCGGCCTTCTGAGGAAGAAACCGTCGATCTTGATCTCGATGAATTGACCCGGGCGTATTCCTGCCCTATCACCCGCAAGGACCATACGGTAAACATTCTCCGTCAGTTTTGTGTTTTCCTTAACGATATAGTATCCCTGATGCATCCTTTACTCCTTACGCATCGATCGTTGAGATCTTCAGTGTGATCTCTTCAAGTACATCCAGCAGTGCCCGTACGGTATCCAGCGATGTGAAGATCGTTACGTTGTTTTCGACCGCGCACATTCTGATCAGCGCGCCGTCATTTGCTTCACTGGCAGAACGGATGTTCCTTGTATTGATCACATATGCGATATGACCCTGGCGGATCGCTTCCGGAATATCATTCGGATCTTCGCTGATCTTTTTGCGCACATGTGTGCGGATGCCGTTGCTCTTGAGGAATTTCGCGGTTCCCGCAGTCGCTTCGATATTGAAGCCGAGATCATAGAAACGTCTGATCAGCGGCAGCGCCTCGTCCTTATCCGCATCCGCGATCGTTGCGAATACTGTTCCGTAGTTCCGCAGACGCATGCCGGAAGCCTGCAGAGCCTTGTACAGCGCCCTGTTCAGCTTGTCATCATAGCCGATCGCTTCACCGGTCGATTTCATTTCCGGAGAGAGATACGCATCCAGTCCCTTGATCTTGTTGAAGGAGAATACCGGGACCTTGACATAGAAGCGCTCCTTCTCATTCGGATACAGCGTGAAGATTCCCTGTTCCTTCAGGCTCAGACCCAGGATGACTTCCGTCGCGATATCCGCGAGGGAGTAACCCGTTGCCTTGGAAAGGAACGGTACCGTTCTGGAAGATCTCGGGTTGACTTCGATGATATATACGTTTTCATCTTTATCTACGATGAACTGGATATTGTAAATACCGACAATGCCGATGCCCAGCCCAAGTCTCTTCGTATACTGCAGGATGGTGCCTTTTACCTTGTCGGAGATGCTGAAAGCGGGGTATACACTGATGGAGTCACCGGAATGGATACCTGTTCTCTCGACCAGCTCCATGATGCCCGGCACAAATACATCCACACCGTCGCATACCGCATCGACTTCCACTTCCTTGCCGGAAATATACTTGTCGACCAGCACCGGTTTTTCTTCATCGATCGCAACTGCTGTCTTCAGATAATGACGCAGCTGTTCTTCATCGCTGACGATTTCCATCGCCCTGCCGCCCAGCACGAAGCTCGGTCTGACCAGGACCGGATAGCCGATCTCCTCCGCCGCGCGGATGCCGTCTTCAATTTTCGTGACAGCTCTGCCGGCCGGCTGCGGGATATTCAGCTCTTTCAGCAGTTTTTCAAAGAGATCACGGTTTTCCGCCCTGGCGATCGCGTCGCAGTCGGTACCGATGATCTTCACGCCGCGCTTCATAATCGGCTCGGCAAGATTGATCGCCGTCTGGCCGCCCAGCAGCGCAATGACGCCGATCGGCTTTTCAAACAGCACGATGTTCATTACATCTTCCGGTGTCAGCGGTTCGAAATACAGCTTGTCCGCTGTTGTATAGTCTGTGGATACTGTTTCGGGGTTGCTGTTGATGATGATCGCTTCATACCCTGCTTTTTTGATCGTCTGTACGGCATGTACAGTCGAATAGTCAAACTCGATGCCCTGGCCGATGCGGATCGGGCCGGCACCCAGCACAATGATCTTCTTCTTGTCGGAAAGAATGGATTCATTCTCCCCTGTATAGGAGGAGTAATGATAGGCAATGTATTTGCCGGAATGGAGCGTATCGACCATCTTGAAGATCGGGAAGATACCTTTTTCTTTTCTGAGATTGAATACTTCGATCTCATCTTCATTCCAGAGCTTCGCGATATACGGATCAGAGAAGCCCATCTTTTTCGCTTCTTTCAGTACTTCAATGTTATGGACATTTTCACTGAGCTTCTTTTCCATGGCAACGATCTTCTGAATGGATTCCAGGAACAGATCCGTGATCATGGTCGCTTCATGGATTTCTTTGACGGATACGCCTCTTCTTAACAATTCCGTGATCGCAAAGATATTGTCATAGCGGAAGTCCTTCACATAAGCCAGAAGTTCATCCGTTTCATATGCATCAAACTTGGCCAGGTAAAGATGGTTGACGCCTGTTTCGAGTGATCTGACAGATTTCAGCATGCACTCTTCCAGATTCGCGCCGAGACTCATGACCTCGCCGGTCGCCTTCATCTGCGTACCCAGTGTGTTCGGTGTATCCGGGAATTTATCAAACGGGAAACGCGGGAATTTCGCAACGATATAATCGAGGCTCGGTTCCTTGTCTGCCGTTGTGCCTGCCACTTCGATCTCTTCCAGCGTCATGCCCATCGCGATCTTGGCGGTAACGCGCGCGATCGGATAGCCGCTTGCCTTGGACGCAAGGGCGGATGACCTGGAAACACGCGGATTGACTTCGATCAGGAAGTATTCGCTTGTCTCCGGATGCAGGGCAAACTGGACGTTGCAGCCGCCTTCGATCTTCAGTTCGCTGATGATGCGCAGCGCGGAATCATTCAGCATCTTCAGGTCATGGTCATTCAGGGAAAGGATCGGTGCCACAACGATGGAGTCACCGGTGTGCACGCCGACCGGGTCAACGTTTTCCATACCGCAGATCGTGATCGTATGATCATTCTTGTCGCGCATGACCTCAAACTCGATCTCTTTATATCCCTTGACGCTCTTTTCGATCAGTACCTGTGATACCGGTGAGAGCAGGAACGCATTCGTGCCGATCTCGACCAGTTCCTCTTCATTCTCCGCAAAACCGCCGCCGGTTCCGCCGAGCGTAAATGCAGGACGCAGTACGACCGGATAGCCGATCCTCTTCGCGGCTTCCTTCGCCTCTTCCAGGTTATATGTGATCTCGGAAGGAATGACCGGTTCCCCGATCTTCTGGCACATTTCCTTGAACATCTTCCTGTCTTCCGCGCGCTCGATACTTTCACGCGGTGTGCCAAGCAGCTCTACGCCGCATTCTTTCAGGATTCCCTTTTTATCCAGCTGTACCGCAAGGTTCAGACCTGTCTGGCCGCCGATGCCCGGGAGGATCGCGTTCGGTCTTTCATAGCGCAGTATTTTGGCAATATATTCCAGTGTCAGCGGCTCCATATAAACCTTGTCCGCCATGGATGTATCCGTCATGATCGTTGCCGGGTTGGAGTTGCAGAGAATTACTTCATATCCTTCTTCTTTCAGGGCTATGCATGCCTGTGTGCCGGCATAGTCAAATTCTGCCGCCTGCCCGATCACGATCGGACCTGAGCCGATGATCAATACTTTTTTGATGTCTGTTCTTTTAGCCATACTGTTTTCTCCGATCTATTTCTCATAAACGGTCTTGCCGTTATATACAGTCTTTACACATTCGCCGTATACTTCCATTCCCGCAAACGGTGTTGCTTTTCCCTGTGAAAGGAATGTTTCCGGGTCAATGACATATTTCTTTGAAAGATCCCATACTGTCCAGGAATCTTCCTGTCTGATACCGAACCGGTTCCGCGGATTCACTGTCAGGAGCCTGACCAGCTGATCCAGCGTGATGATGCCTCTTTTAACAAGATATGTATACAGCAGCGGGAATGCCGTCTCAATGCCGGTGATGCCGAAGGCGCTGCCGGCAAGGCCTTTTGCCTTTTCTTCAGCGCTGTGCGGCGCGTGGTCTGTCGCGATCATGTCGATCGTCCCGTCCTGGATCCCTTCAACCAGGGCTTCCCTGTCCTCTCGCGCACGAAGCGGCGGATTCATCTTGAACCTTCCCTCTTCCTGCAGGTCGTTTTCATCCAGCAGGAGATAATGCGGTGCCGTTTCGCAGGTCACATTGACGCCACGTTTTTTCGCTGCACGGATCAGGGCAACGCTTTCCTTTGTGGAAATGTGGCAGATGTGATACCCGCATCCTGTCTCTTCCGCCAGATTCAGATCTCGCTCGATCTGTTTCCATTCACTTTCCGAACAGATGCCTTTATGTCCGTGTTCCTTTGCGTATTTTCCGTCATGGATATATCCGCCTGTCAGCAGCGTCTCATCTTCGCAGTGTGCCACGATCAGTTTTCCGAGGCTTTTTGCCTTTAACATCGCCTCCCGCATCATGCCGTCACGCTGCACGCCCTTGCCGTCATCCGAGAAGGCCACGACCTTGTCCTTCATTCCATCCAGGTCAGCCAGCTCCTGTCCTTTTTCCCCGACTGTTATGGCGCCGTAGGGAAGCACCTCGATGCAGGCATCCCTGTTGATGATGTCCAACTCTTCCTGCAGGTGTTCCACGCTGTCAGGCACCGGATTCAGGTTCGGCATGGCGCACACGGTCGTATAACCGCCTTTTGCGGCAGCCCTTGAACCGGAACCGATCGTTTCCTTATAAGAAAAACCCGGTTCTCTGAAATGTACATGTACATCACAAAAACCGGGAAAAACTACGTACTCATGAGACGGATCACCGTCTGCCGCATCAATACACAAAGTATTCTGATCAGGAAATAACTGTAAATCATCGGACTGGTAAACTTTTGCGTTGATCTTCATACTTACCTCCGTAAAAAAATCCTGCCGAAACCGGCAGGACAAACACGTCTTCTGTTATCATCATCCATCTTACCGATCTCTCTGTATCGTTTTAAAGATTTCTGTTTTCTTCTGTAAAAGGATACCATCACCCCGCAGGAGTGTCAACGAAAACATGACCCCCTTTTCTGCGTACATTTATACTCTGATCTTCATAATAAAATGCCTCATCACTGACGCCGCGGCGTTTAAGTGATATCTGAGGCATTTCATTTATAGGATTTGCGTTTCCCTGTACGATACCTTATTCCGCACAGAGATACTTGCGGATCAGATACACCGGTGTGCAGCTCCATGCATGGCAGTAGCTGTTCACGATCGGTGACCCGTACGGGGAATAATCCGGTTTTTCAGGATCAAATGCTTCCCAGTATGTATCCGCACCCAGGGAGATCATCTTTCCCCAGTAGTCTTTCATCAGACAGACAGCTTCATCACGGAGTCCTGCTTCAAATAAGGCTTCTACGATATGGTGATACATATACGGCGTAGCGATATTCCTGACCGGGAACAGGTCTCTGACAGCGCTCTCCATGATCTTTTTATTCATTTCATCAGACATGACATGGGACAGCACCATCCAGACCTGGCTGGCGATATTGTATTCATTTTCCCCTGTCACAAACAGATTCTTATCCTGATTGAACAGATGTTCTTTGGCATATCCGCTGATCAGGTCAAGCATATCTTCGTATTTCCGAACATCCGCATCGCCGGTCTCATGTGCCAGGGCAATGAACTGCTTCAGGACATACATCACTTCCGCCTGTCCGGCAGTATCTTTATTGAACTCATTGGACCAGTCCACGAAGATCGGATAGTTTTCATCCGGGATCAGTCTTCCGTTTTCATCAAACATCTTCAGGGTGATATCCATCTGTCCTTTGCATACAGGATAGAGTTCCTTTACCAGTTCATGATCCGGATGGGCTTTGTTGTAATCATACAGTGTTGAAATGAAGAACAGGCTGTACTCAAACAGGAACGTATCATCCGGTACATTCTCCGGTTTCACAAAGACATTCGCGGAGACTTTTCCCTCTTCCGTCGTCATGCCCGCAAAGAGGTACAGGCATCTT
>CACZPD010000062.1 GCA_902782955.1 uncultured Erysipelotrichaceae bacterium | reverse complement strand
TGCATGTCGTCACTTTGTGAAAGAAAAGTCTACAGACAGTTCCTTTTGTTCGTCTGTAGACTTCTTCTTAACTTAATGACGTTGGGCTTTTGCCGCGTTTCCCCGCACTTATTGATCAGAGTTCTTCGCCGTTGGACGCGATTACTTTCTTGTACCAGTCGAAGGAATCCTTCTTGCTGCGTTCCAGTGTTCCGGAACCGTCGTTGTTCCTGTCGACATAGATGAAGCCGTATCTCTTCTTCATTTCGCCGGTCGTGAAGGATACACAGTCGATGCATCCCCACGGTGTATAGCCCATCAGGTCCACACCGTCTTCAATGACTGCCTTCTTCATTTCAATAATATGATTCCTGAAGTAAGAGATCCTGTACGGATCATGGCAGGAACCGTCTGCTTCCTTGACGTCGATCGCACCAAATCCGTTTTCAACGATGAATAATGGCTTTTCATATCTCTCATAGAACGCATTCAGCGCATAGCGCAGTCCTTCCGGATCGATCGCCCAGCCCCAGTCGGAGACCTTGATGAACGGGTTCGCAACGGAATTCGGGGAAGAACCATCCAGAGATTTGGATACATCCTTATTGGCTGTGGAGTCCACTGTATTCGTCATGTAATAGGAGAAGCCGATATAGTCAACGATGCCTTCCTTCAGCGCTTCCTTGTCTTCCTCGGTGATATCCATATCCCAGCCTTTGTTCTCGAACATCTTGAGGGCATATGCCGGATAATGTCCGCGGCACATGACATCGCTCCAGAAATATCTCTGGTGCATCATCTGCTGCGCCAGTACCTGGTCAGCCGGACGGCAGGAGAACGGATAGATCGGGACCATGGCGATCATACAGCCGATCAGGTTGTCCGGATCGATCTCGTGTCCGATCTTGACTGCCTTCGCGGAAGCGACAAGCTCATATGCACCGCACTGATACATTGCTTTTTCCGGATCCGGATAGTTACCGAAATGAACACCGGAATTGGTCCAGCCGAAGATGTCATTCTTATAGTTCATCTGGTTGTTGATCTCGTTGAATGTCATCCAGTATTTGACTTTTCCCTTGTAGTGTTCAAAGCAGACTTTGGCGAACTTCACGAAGAAATCGATCGTCTTCCGGTTCAGGAATCCGCCGTATTCCTTTGCGAGATAATAAGGCATCTCGAAATGAGAAAGCGTGATTACCGGTTCGATATTGTATTTCAGCAGTTCATCGAACACATCATCATAGAATTTCAGACCTTCCGCATCTGGTTCTTCCTCATCCCCTTTCGGAAAGATTCTGGACCAGCCGATGGAAGTTCTGAAGCATTTGAAACCCATTTCCGCAAATAAGGCAATATCTTCCTTATAACGGTGATAGAAGTCGATACCGACATGGTTCGGATAATAGAGTCCTTCCTGTACGCCGTCAGTGATCACTCTCGGTTTGTCAACTGCACCTGCAGTCATAACATCCGCAACAGAAAGTCCTTTTGTTGTTTCAAGAACGCCGCCTTCAAACTGATGAGCCGCAAGCGCGCCGCCCCACAGAAAATCCTTGGGTAAACTCATAAATGATATGTCTCCTTTTCTTTGATTTTATTATAAAGCATTACGCTCTTCGAAAAAATGACTGATATGTTCAGAAATGATAAAAAAGATTTTCAGGAACATGTCATACAGATGTCATGTTATACCTGCTATGATACTGATATGTGGAGAATATATGAAAACTGACAGACTGATCGGCATATTGTCTATCCTGCTCCAGAAGGAACAGGTCACCGCGCCGGAACTGGCAGAACAGTTCGAAGTATCCAGACGTACGATCAACCGGGATATTGAAGATCTGTGCAAAGCCGGAATACCCGTCATGACGACGCAGGGATACGGCGGCGGGATCCGCATCATGGACGGCTACCGGATGGACAGGACGATCCTGACATCAAAAGAGATGCAGATGATCCTGGCCGGTCTCAGAAGCCTGGACAGTGTCAGCGGAAGCGGTTATTATACGCAGCTCATGGAAAAGCTCCATGCCGGATCTTCCCGGTTTATCAGCGGAAGAGACACGATCCTCATTGATCTTTCATCCTGGTATAAGGAAACACTCAGTCCGAAGATCACCGTTATACAGGATGCAGTTGATCAGAAAAAGCTGCTTTCTTTCCGCTACTGGTCCCCTTCCGGTGAGAGTGAGAGAACAATAGAGCCCTATTACATCATTTTCAAATGGTCCAGCTGGTATGTATGGGGATGGTGCACAGACAGAAAAGACTTCCGGATGTTCAAACTGAACCGCATGGATCATCCTGTAATATGTTCCGAAAGCTTTGCACCGAGGGAAGTTCCGGTGCCGGATCTTTCCACGGAAAAGATCTTCCCCGGAGGCATACATGTCAGGGTTCTTTTCACGAAAGATGTCAGATGGCGCCTGGTCGAGGAATTCGGGCCATCGTGCTGTGAGGAGACGGAGGACGGGAAACTGCTCTTCACAGCAGACTATACAGATATTGATAACTTTGTGACATGGATCATGACTTTCGGCGCAAAGGCTGAAGTGCTGGAGCCGCCGGAAGTGAGGGACATGATCCGCAGGAACGCGGAAGATACACTGAGGATTTACATGGAGGATTAACAAATGAAATTAGACGGTTTTGGATTATTTGTTGAAGATATGGGTAAAATGATCCGTTTCTACAGGGATGTTCTCGGATTTGAGATCAAAGAAGACGAGGATACGTCAAATGTTTACCTGGTCAAAGACGGAACACTTTTCCTGCTGTACGGCAGGAAAGATTTCGAGAAGATGACGCACCGCAGATATGAATATATCAAAGGACTGAACGGTCATTTTGAAATGGCGCTGTATGTCGATACTTTTGAAGAAGTGGATGAAGCATACAGGAAAGCCGTGGAAAACGGCGCATCACCTGTGCTTCCCCCGGAACTTGAACCCTGGGGACAGAGAACCTGCTATATCGCGGACCTGGAAGGAAACCTGATCGAGATCGGCTCCTGGAACAGGCCTTATGAAGAAAAGGATCTGACGGAGAGGTAAAATAATGGCATTTGATTTCAAAAAGGAATATAAGGAATTCTATATGCCGAAAGCGGCGCCTTCGGTCATAACCATTCCGAAGATGAATTATATTGCGGTACGCGGCAAAGGCGACCCCAATGATGAGGATGGTGAATACAAGCAGGCCATAGGTCTTCTGTATGGAATTGCCTTTACGATCAAGATGAGTAAAAAAGGCAGTCATCAGATCGACGGGTACTTCGATTATGTGGTACCGCCTCTGGAAGGATTCTGGTACCAGGACGGAGTAGCCGGCGTTGATTATACCCGCAAGGATTCTTTTAACTGGATCTCTGTCATACGCCTGCCGGATTTTGTCACAGAAGAAGATATTGACTGGGCCGTCAGGGAAGCTTCCGCAAAGAAAAAGCAGGATTTTTCAAAAGTGCAGTTTTTAACTGTTGAGGAAGGACTCTGCGTGCAGTGCATGCATATCGGTCCCTACGATGATGAACCTGCCACTGTTGCAATGATGGACCGGTATCTGGAAGAAAACGGATATGAGAATGATTTCTCAGCAGAGCGCATGCATCATGAGATCTATCTCTCCGATCCAAGACGGGTATCTCCGGAAAAGCAGAAAACTGTGATCCGTCATCCGGTCAGAAAAAGGAAAGCAGAATAACATGCATTATGTTGAGGCAAAAGGACTGCTGACAGGCAAAGACGGCTATTTCGGCATGAATATCTACCGCGGCTGTACACACGGCTGTATTTACTGCGACAGCAGAAGCACATGCTATCAGTTCAAACATCCGTTTGAAGATATCGAGGTCAAACAGAATGCGCCGGAACTGCTGGAAAAGGCACTGCGCTCCAAACGGAAAAAATGCATGATCGGAACAGGCTCCATGTCTGATCCGTACATGCACTGCGAAGAACAGCTTCAGCTGACCCGCAGATGTCTGGAGATCATATATCAATATGGCTTCGGCGCAGCGGTTCTGACAAAATCAGACCGGATCCTGCGGGATCT
>CACZPD010000061.1 GCA_902782955.1 uncultured Erysipelotrichaceae bacterium | reverse complement strand
TATGGTTTCGGTCAGCACTCTTGGCGGTGTTCCCGTTTTCAGCCGGAATGTGCGGATCCCGAGGTCTCTCAGGGATGCGCTCAGATCTTTTGTGGTCTTTTCGAGATCCGGTCCGCCTTCCTTCACTTCATCCGAAATCATATTCACGCCGGCCATGTATGTGCCGGTTGTCATGATGATTATTTCCGAGGAAATAAATTGTCCGTTATCCAGCAAAACGCCCGTTACCCTGCGGTTTTCAGCGCATAATTTCACTGCCATTCCTTCGATTACTGTCAGGTTTTCCTGTGCCAGACAGACTTCCTGCATCATCTTCGAATAAGCCAGTTTATCCGACTGTACACGCAGTGCGCGGACACCCGGACCTTTGGCGCTGTTCAGCAGTTTGAACTGCAGGGCTGTCTTGTCGGCAGTGATGGGCATCTGTCCGCCGAGGGCATCGATTTCCCGGACCACGATTCCTTTTGCGGGACCGCCTACCGACGGATTGCAGGGCATCTTTCCGATGTTGTTTATAGAAAGCGTCAGAAGTGCTGTTCTCTTTTTCAGACGCGCACAAGCCAGGGCTGCTTCGATCCCGGCATGTCCGCCGCCGATTACCAGTACATCATAATCATTCTGCATTGATCATATCCACCATATGTTTTACTTCCCGGATGTCCCCGTCACTCATGACCTGGAACTGGACGCGGTAATCCGGTACATTTTTCTTCATAAACATTTTGTACAGCACGATCTTGCCGAGAAACTCCCTCGTCCGCAGTTCCTTGTCGTTGCTTTGATATACGAAAGGTATTGCGACATAGATCGTACTGTCTGTCATGCGCAGACAGTCTGATTTACTGCCGCGCACGGTTTCCCAGCCGGATTCCTCCAGCTGTTCCAGTGCGAGCTTGTGTGCCCGCTGCTGTTCTTTTACAGTTCCGTTTTCCTTTCCCATGCGGTGATGGATCATCGCCAGCTGGTGACGGATCTCATCCTTGCGGAAAATATCCGCGTCTTTCTCCCCGGAATCTGCCCACCAGAGATCAACGCCTCCTTCATGGGCTTTCTGCAGGATCCGCACAGTAATGCCCGGATCGTCTTTATCGATATAGCAGTAACTCTCCAGGTTGACCGGCAGAGTGATTCCAACATCCTCCGGATAGACCGGCATGTTGAAGAATACCAGATCGGTCAGATACAGACAGGACATCACTTTCGGGACAGTATGGTTCTTGGATGCCTTTTCGATCGCGTCACGCAGAGCGTAATACGATGAATAGCCGTTCATCTCCCCGAAATACTTCCACATCTGGGAAAGTGACAGCCTCTTCGTGGAACTGTAGTGTGCATACCCTACAAATGCTTTCTTTTTGCCGGCAGCGGGACGGGAGTAGAAAAAGAGCAGATCTCCTTTTCTGAAATCCGAAAATTTCTTTTTGCTGGATAAGCGCCAGAAAATAATCGTCCTGTTCCGGCATAAACGATGGAATTCCAGCATTTTTTCATCTGTAACGTATGCAATAGAACTCATAATATCTTCTTTCTTTTAAAACAGACCGTATATATCCCCGTTATCATCAATGCCCATATTGGCCGCAGCCGGTATTTTCGGCAGACCCGGCATCGTCAGAATGTTTCCTGTATAGGCAACAACGAATCCTGCGCCGGCAGAAACGGAAAGATCTCTGACCTGCAGGGTAAAATCTCTCGGTCTGCCTTTGAGATTTGCGTTATCAGACAGGGAATTCTGTGTTTTTGCCATACAGACAGGAAGTTTATCCCATCCGTATTTCTCATAAACCTTTATTTTTTCTTCAGCTTCTTCCGAATAGGCGACATCCTTCGCGCCGTATACGATCTTTGCGATTTTCCCGATCTTTTCCCTGATCGGCTCATCTGTGTCGTAGATCGGCGCAAAATGCGATTCTTCATCTGTGAGTTTCACGATCGTTTCTGCCAGACTGCGCATGCCGGCACCGCCTTTTGCCCAGCCTTCCGCTTCTTCGACAGGATGACCGTTTTCACGGCACCATTCCACAAGTGCTGATATTTCATCCGCTGTGTCTTTTTTAAACCGGTTGACGGCGACCACATACGGAAGACCGAATGCCCGGATGGATTCAATATGCTTTTCCAGGTTCTGCGTACCCTTCAGCATCGCCTCCACGTTCTTCTCATAGATATTTTCAATCTCAACACCGCCGTGCATCTTCAGTGCGCGGATGGTTGTTACGATCACGACTGCAGATGGCTTCAGTCCGGCAGTGCGGCATTTGATGTCGAAGAACTTTTCCGCTCCGAGATCTGCGCCGAATCCAGCTTCCGTAACTACATAATCAGCCAGTTTCAAACCGAGTTTGGTGGCAATGACGGAGTTGCAGCCGTGGGCGATATTCGCGAACGGTCCGCCGTGGATCAGCACCGGCGTATGTTCCAGTGTCTGTACCAGGTTTGGTTTCACGGCATCCTTCATAACGACTGCCGCGGCACCAGATGCCTGAATATCCTTTACGGTAACAGGTTCACCGTCATATGTATAAGCAACGATACATCTGGAGATCCTGTTTTCGAAATCCTTCAGGTTTTCGGAAAGGCAGAGGATCGCCATAACTTCTGTCGCTACGGTAATAACGAAATGATCTTCTCTTTCCACGCCGTTTGTTTTTTTCTTCTGTCCGATGGTTATGTCACGCAGTGTCCTGTCGTTCATATCCAGACATCTTTTCCATACAACACGGTCCGGATCGATATTGAGAGGGTTCCCCTGATAGATCGAATTGTCCAGCATGGCTGCGATGAGATTGTTGCAGGCAGTGATGGCATGCATATCCCCTGTAAAATGCAGGTTTATGGATTCCATCGGCACTACCTGGGCATGACCGCCGCCTGCTGCGCCGCCTTTCAGGCCGAATACCGGTCCGAGCGACGGTTCTCTGAGACAGGCAATGACATTTTTGCCTTCCTGCGCCAGTCCGTCCGCAAGTCCGATCGTCATCGTGGATTTTCCTTCGCCGGCCTTTGTCGGTGTAACTGCCGTTACCAGGATCAGTTTTCCGTCTTTTTTATCCTGAACACTCCGGATAAAATCATGACTGATCTTCGCCTTATCATTTCCGTAAGGTTCCAGACTGTCCCGGTCGATACCGGCTTTGTCTGCGATCACATAAATATTTTCAAGCGTAGCCTGCTGTGCGATCTTCAAGTCTTCATTCATGTTTAACTCCTTTTTCAGCGCATGCGTCTTCTGTCAGAAAGCGCATGGGCCAGTGTCATTTCATCCGCGTAATCCAGAAGTCCTCCGGACGGCAGTCCGTGAGCGATCCTGGTTACCAGCACTTCCGGACATATTTCACCCAGAAGTTTATGCAGATACATGGCTGTCGTTTCGCCATCCATTGTTGTGTTAGTAGCTAATATGATCTCATCTGCTTCTTTTGCCCGTTCCAGAAGCGAATCTATATTCAGATCTTCCGGCATAACGCCTTTGCTGGTGGAAATCAGGCCGTTCAGAACGTGATACGTACCCTGATATTCTCCTGTTTTTTCCATTGCGATAACGTCTTTTGCGGACTGCACGACAAAAATCAGGCGTTTATTGCGGCCGGAATCCCTGCAGATGCTGCATTCTTCGTTGTCGGAAAGGTTTCCGCAAATTCTGCAGTGTGTCAGTTTTTCCCTGACTTCCTGAATAGCCAGGGAGAATTCCTGCGCTGTTTCAGGGGTCATGTCACTGACCGCAAGCGCATACCGCTCCGCGGTTTTCTCTCCGACACCGGGCAGATGACGGAACGCTTCGATCAGTTTTTGTAAACTCTGCGGATACATGGATCAAAGACCCGGAATATTGAGTCCGCCGGCAGCGGCTCCAAGTCTTGCCTCCCTGTCCTGTCTGACATTATCCGCAGCTTCATTGGCAGCGATCAGCAGCATATCCTGCAGCATTTCCTTATCTTCCGGATTGATCAGCTCATCCGGGATCTCGATCTCAGTGATCTCATTGTTGCCGTTCATTTTTACAACGATCCCCTGTGATTTTCCGATATAGATCGTTTCCGCAAGCTCTTCCTGAATCTGAGCGAGCGATGCCTGCATCTGCTGTGCCTGTTCCATTAATTTACCAAAATCCATAATCAGCCTCCTATGATTTCAACATTTTCCTTACCGAAAAGGTCCATTACTTTATCTTCTGTACTTTTTATTTTTACTTCGTTCGCCGCATAACGCGTGATCTGTTTCTTTTCCGGCAGTTCACCGGCCTTCATCTTCCTGACAAACTCCCTGGACGCACTGCGGAATGCGCTCTCTGTAATCGCAAAGATCATTTTGTCGATTCCAAGTCTCTTTTTAATGAAGAAATACAATTCTTCATTCATTTTCCGGTCGTTGATCCTGTTTGCGGCAGAAGATTCCGCCGTTACCAGAAGAAGAACATCTTCCCCGCTTGCGCCGAGCCTTGCCTGTTTCAGCAGCGTGGTATATTTCATATCTTCCGCGCTTGCGATCATATTGACAGTACCATATGCCGGTTCATCTACCTGCTTGCATGCTTTGCTGCACTGGACAAGAATGGAAAGGATCTCCTCTTCCGGCAGTTCTTTCTGCTGTACAGCAGGAATAACAGGTTCCGGTTCCGGTTCAGACTCCGGTTCAGATGCCGGTTCCGTGATAATTTCCTTCTTTTCCGCCGGTTTTTCCTGTACTTTGGTTATTTTTACGGGAACTGCCGGCTTGCCTGTGCTTTCAACTGCCGCAGAAAGGCATGTCACTTCAAATGCATTGGTAAGTGACGATGCGTTCTTGTAGAATTCCTTCGCTGCAATGAATTTCTCCGCAAGACGCATACAGGTCTCCGCGTCCGTTATGCCAAGCAGATATTCTGCCTGCTCAGCTGTCAGGAGTTTCAGGATCTTTTCGTTTTTTGTATAGGAATAGATCACGCCGTCTTTAAAGATATCGATCAGGCCGTCTGTATACCGTACAAGATCGATTCCTTTTTCATCATATTCAGAAATCCTTGCCAGCATCTCCTCCAGATTACATGCGAGCATGTTCTCCGCCAGCTTCAGTTTTTCATCTGTTGTGGAAAGGCCATATATATTTTCAATATCTTCGATCGTAATATGGTCAGACGTGTATGCGGCACACTGATCCATGATACTTAAAGCATCACGCATGCCTCCTTCTGACAGCACAGCGATCATTTCCGCCGCTTTCCGGTCCATCTGAATATTTTCTTTTTCCGCAATATTCAGGAGATGATCTGTGATCTGGACTGCATTTACCCTTGAAAAATCATATCTCTGGCATCTGGATATGATCGTCGGCAGCAGTTTCTGCGGATCTGTGGTTGCCAGGACAAATATCACATGTTCCGGCGGTTCTTCCAGCGTTTTCAGCAGCGCGCTTGATGCCGCAGACGAGAGCTGGTGGACTTCATCGATAATGTATATCTTATGATGTCCCTGCATCGGAGACAGTTTTGCGCGTTCGATCAGATCCCGGATATCTTCCACGTGTGTTTCATTCGCGGCATTGATCTCAATAATATCCGGATGCGTTCCGTTATTTGCGGCTATACAGTCCGGACATTTCTCACACGGGGCATTTGCCGCGTCCTGACAGTTTACCGATTTTGCAAGAATACGGGCCATCGTTGTTTTTCCTGTACCCCTGGGGCCGCAGAAAAGATATGCATGTCCGATTTTTCCCGTTCTGACTGCATTTTTGATAGAACGTACGATATATTCCTGACCCACTACTTCTTCGAATGTAGAAGATCTGTACTTTTGATATAAAGCGAGTTTGCTCATAAAATCTCCTGATTTAATCATTATAACAAAAAAACCTGCTGTACTGCAGGTTTCTGTCATTTTATCGGAACTCGGATTTCTTCCTTTTTGCGCGTTTTCTCTTTTCTTTAAAGAAATCTTTCAGTATCTGAGCACATTCTTCTTTCAGATAACCGCCGGAGGCATTTGGATGACTCCCGATATGACGTATACTTTTCACATCGATCAGCGACTCTACACATCCCGCCTTCTCGTCTGAAGCTCCGTAATACAGATTTCTGATCTGGGAATGATATATTGCGCCATAGCACATCATGCACGGTTCCAGCGTTACATACAGATCACATTCATCCAGACACCAGGTACCCAGTTTCCTGCTTGCTTTCTGAATTGCCAGTATTTCCGCGTGTGATACGACTGTCTGGCTCTTTTCTCTCAGATTATGGGCACGCGCTATGACTTTCCCGTCTTTTACAATTACACATCCAACGGGCACTTCATCTTTTTCTTTTGCCTTTTCCGCTTCTCTGAGCGCTTTTTTCATATATTCTTCGTGCATATTCATAATTAAATAAAATGGTACACCCAAACAGAGGTCATTATGGCTGCTTCCTTCCGGATCTGACCAGGTTCTGAACATGTTTGTTGTACCATGCGTATTATATATGAAATTTTTCTATAAAACAACCTTGATTATTGTTTCACGTGAAACAATGCGGATTATTTTTTAGGTTCCAGTTTCTTCTGACCGCCCATATATGGCTGCAGAGGCTCCGGAATATTGACGCTTCCGTCTTCATTCAGGTTATTTTCAAGGAATGCGATCAGCATGCGAGGCGGCGCTACTACTGTATTATTCAGTGTATGCGGATAATAGTTGCCTTTTTCTCCCTTCACACGGATGCTTAGTCTTCTTGCCTGTGCTTCACCGAGATTAGAGCAGCTTCCTACTTCAAAATACTTTTTCTGACGCGGAGACCAGGCTTCAACATCACAGCTCTTTACTTTCAGATCTGCCAGATCGCCGGAGCAGCATTCCAGTGTTCTTACCGGGATATCCAGTGAACGGAAGAAATCTACTGTGTTCTGCCAGAGCTTGTCATACCATTCCTTGGAGTCTTCAGGCTTGCAGACAACGACCATTTCCTGTTTTTCAAACTGATGGACACGGTAGAGGCCTCTTTCTTCGATACCATGCGCACCGACTTCTTTACGGAAACACGGACTATAGCTGGTCAATGCCTGCGGCAATTGTTCTTCTTTAAGAATCTGGTTGATAAATCTTCCAACCATGGAATGTTCTGATGTACCGATCAGATATAGATCTTCTCCTTCGATCTTATACATCATATTTTCCATTTCCTTAAAGCTCATAACACCTTTTACAACATCACCGTGGATCATAAACGGAGGAATAAAATACGTAAATCCTCTGTTGATCATAAAATCACGTGCATAGGAAAGAATAGAAGAATGCAGACGTGCGGCATCTCCCTTTAAATAGTAAAAACCATTTCCCGAAGTACGGCCGGCAGCTTCAAGATCGAGACCGTCAAGGTTCTCCAGAATATCTGTATGATATGGTACAGGGAATTCCGGAACAAACGGATCTCCGAATTTCTCGATCTCCACGTTTTCTGAATCATCTTTCCCGATCGGTACAGTTGGGTCGATAATATTCGGAATGACCATCATTCTTTTATTGATTTCTTCTGCGAGCCGGGCTTCTTTTTCTTCCAGTTCATCGATCTCGTTTCCGATTTCCTTTACCTGTGCTTTTACTTTTTCCGCCTCTTCCTTCTGACCGTTTTTCATCAGTCCGCCGATCGTCTTGGAAATACGGTTTCTTTCTGCACGAAGGGAGTCACCTCTTGTTTTTGATGCGCGGTATTCTTTATCCATTTCGAATACTTCATCAACGAGAACCAGTTTTTCGTCCTGAAATTTCTTTTTAATGTTTTCTTTTACGAGTTCAGAATTGTCCCTGATAAGATTAATATCGATCATATATCCTCCTTATAATTAAAAAAACACCATCCGTAAGGGACGATGTTATCGCGGTACCACCCTAATTACCACAATTGTTTCACGTGAAACAATTTGTGATCTCTCTTCGGTATAACGGACCGTTCCGGGAATGATTGGTTCCACTCCGGGATGGATTTCCTGATATATATTGGTTAACTCACATCAGCCGTTAACTTTCTGAACAATATATAAAAGTACTTGTTCCCTTCATCGTGTTCAGAAATATTTTAATCAGCGCTGATAATGTTTGTCAAGGCATAATGAGTATGCTAATATTATAAAAACTACAGGCTTCATTCTGACGATAAATACATAGTTACTATGTAGTAAGGAGATTTTATGAACGCAGCTGAGCAGTACAAGAAGAAGCTTGATTACAACAATGCCTATAACAAAAATACATACCGTTCATTTTCTGTCCGGTTCAACAAAAAATCCGAAGCTGATATCATTGAGTGGCTCGAATCCAAAGAGGGCGTAAAAAACTATATTCTTTCCCTGATCGAGGCTGATATCAAAAAAGAAAAGAAAAAAGCGGAAAGAAAAGCCAGAAAGAAGTAACATCACAGATCATGCATGTATG
>CACZPD010000060.1 GCA_902782955.1 uncultured Erysipelotrichaceae bacterium | reverse complement strand
GTTAACAGCCAGGTGCTCTACCGACTGAGCTATTAAGGCAGTAACAAAATACTACCACTTCATTTTAGAGTTGGCAAGAAAAAATCATGAAAAAAACAGAAAAGAATATTCTGATGTTTGTAATGCATGGATATCGGCGGGCCATTGACGTAGGGGGACATAATTCTGCGTACATTTATTAATCTTTATTGATATAATTTCTGTAATAACACAAGGGAGGTATTTCCATGTCAGAGAATAATCGGCCACATTCCAGGAAGAGACATGATTCCGGGAAGGCAGCAGAAGTTCATAAACGCGGTGAAGGACTGGGCGGACGTCCGTCCGGCAATGCCAGTTATAATTCGGGAAGACCCGCTTCATCCAACAAAGCGCTGGTACGCGGCGGGATGGGCGGCGGCGCTGCAGTTGTAGCACTGCTTCTGTACATGCTGTTCGGCGGCGGGGGATCCGGTTCGCAGACACCTGCGTCCACACCGGTACCGACGCCGAAGCCGACACCAGTAACGACCCCGGCTTCCAGTAACGGACTGTTCAATTTCGGCACCCAGCAGAGCCATAACCAGACCTATGTGGACGCATCCACACAGACGGTGAATACGAGCGTGGCGAGCGGTACGCGTCAGAAATACACGAAGCTGCTCGGCGGCGGAAAAGACCAGATGACCATCATGATCTACATGTGCGGTACAGATCTCGAAAGCAATTACGGTATGGCTACAAATGACATCAATGAGATGGTCTACGCATCCATGTCCGATAAAGTCAATATCATTATCGAGACCGGCGGCACCCAGAGATGGCGGAATTCCGTCATGTCCAACAAGACCAACCAGATCTATCAGGTGACTTCACAGAACCTGATCCCGCTGGAAACGAATCTGGGCAGAAAATCCATGACGGATCCGAATACGCTTGCGGAATTCATCACCTACTGCAAAAAGAACTATCCGGCAAACAGAAATATGCTCATATTCTGGGATCACGGCGCAGGCTCCATTACCGGCTACGGTCATGACCAGCTGTTCCCGAATGATTCCATGAGCGTGGATGAGATCGCGGCTGCCCTGAAGGCTGCGGATATGAAATTCGATGTGATCGGTTTCGATACCTGCCTGATGGCCAACATGGAAAACGCGATCGCCATTGAACCGTACGCGGATTACATGATCGCTTCCGAGGAAACAGAACCCGGCACAGGCTGGTACTATACGAACTGGCTGACCCTGCTGGCAAAGAATTCCTCAACGCCGTCACTGGATTTCGGCAAACAGATCATCGATGACTTTGTCGCGAAATCAGGACGCAGGGAAAAGACGACGCTTTCCATGATCGACCTGGCGGAATTCAAGAATACCGTACCGGCTGCGATGAAGGCTTTCTCGAAAAAGATCACGGCTGATGTAAAGGGCAATAACTTCCAGAGTGTTGCGAATGCCCGTTATTCCACAAGGGAATTTGCCCAGTCCAACCGTCTTGACCAGATCGACCTCGTACATTTCTGCGACCGTCTGGGAACAGCGGAAGGCAAGAAACTCGCGACGGCGATCAAATCATGCGTCAAATACAACAAGACAGGCAATGTCACGAATGCCTATGGTCTCAGCATCTACTTCCCGTACCGTTCGGCGAACAAGGTCAACCAGCTGCTGAAAATCTATGACAACATCGATTTCGATGAAGACTACGGCGAAGCAGTACGTTCCTTTGCGACAATGGGAGCTTCCGGACAGATCGTCACCAACGGTTCGAACAACTCCCTGTTCAATATCCTGCAGGGCGGTCAGCCATCCAGCGGAAACTCCATGAATTCCATCCTGGATATGTTCCTCGGCGGCGGACAGCAGACAGCGCCTTCTTACGGCGGCATGGATCTTTCCACTCTGCTGGGCGGCGGTCAGAGCTATGACCAGGGTACCGTAGACCTGTTCTCTTCCTTCTTCGGCAGGAACCACATTGAAACAGATGACCTTGTACTGACGGAAAAAGACGGCAGGCAGGTCCTTTCCCTGGATGAACATTCCTGGTCCCTGGTACATGATGTCAAGCTGAATGTATGGGTCGATGACGGAACGGGATATATCGATCTCGGTCTGGACAACATCTTTGAATTTGATGATGACAACGACCTCATTATGGAATATGACGGCAAATGGCTTGCCATCAACGACCAGGTCGTATCGTACTACATGCTGGAAGATGAGTATGTGGATGACAATAATTTCCGTACCAGCGGATACATCCCGGCGATGCTGAACGGCGAGGAAGTCCATATCCTCGTTGAATGGACAGACGAAGATCCGGACGGCGTCGTGCTCGGCGCGCAGAAAGTCTACGAAAACGGAACGGAAGCGAAAGGCCTGATCGAATTCCAGAAAGGCGACCAGATCGACTTCATCTGTGATTACTACGATTATGACGGAAACTTCCAGGACCGCTATTACATGAATGACGAACCGCTGATGGTAGGAAAAGACGGACTCGAGATCTCCGATATCACGATTCTGAATGACAGCATCCTCTACGGCTACCAGCTGACGGATATTTACAACGCAGCCCGCTGGACACCGATGCTGCAGTATAAAAAGTAATTCAAGGGATATCCCGTACAAAGGTGCGGGATATCTTTTTTGCGTTAAAATAGATAACAGAAAGAGCAAATCATTATGATAGAAATATTCGGAACACTCGGTCCTGCGTGCGCGGATCCGGAAACGATCGCAAACATGTTTCATATGGGCATGAACGGCATGCGCCTGAATCTTTCGCATGGAAGCCTGGAGGACAGCCGGAAGATGCTGGACGCATTTCACCTTGCGGCAGAAAGGACCGGAAGGCAGGCGGAGCTCCTGATCGACATGCAGGGACCGGAACTGCGGATCGGAAAAATAAAGGAACAGGAATATCAGAAAAATGATCCGGTCATTTTCACGGCAGCCGGAGCGGAAGGAATACCCGTTCCGGACAGGATCATACAGGTGCTGGAAAAAGGAGATACAGTCCTGGTCGATGACGGCAAAGT
>CACZPD010000059.1 GCA_902782955.1 uncultured Erysipelotrichaceae bacterium | reverse complement strand
GCATCCTGCTTCAGGAAGATGGTATTCCTGTCATTTACCGCTGCCGGCTGATATAATGATTCACAAAGAAAGCATATCAGATGGTATTCAGCAGCCTTACATTTTTATTTGCATATCTTCCTGCCGTACTGGCTGTTTATTATGCGGTAAAACCGGAATGGAGAAATCCTGTTCTTTTCCTGGTTAGCCTCTTTTTTTACGGATGGGGAGAACCGGTATACATTCTGGTAATGCTGCTTTCCATCATTGCCAATTACTTCGCGGCCGCAGCGATCTTCCGGTATAGAAGCACAGATATACGCCGCGCGGAATCATTCCTGATCCTTTGTGTTGTTTTCAATATTGCCGTTCTCGGTTTTTTCAAGTACTGGGACTTTATTGCCGGAAACCTGAATGCACTGGGTATCGGAAGTGTAAAACCTCTTCATCTGGGACTGCCGATCGGCATAAGTTTCTATACATTCCAGGCAATGTCCTATCCGATCGACGTCTGGCGGGGCAAAACGGAGCCGCAGAAAGATATGGTCAGCTTTGGTGCCTATGTCACCATGTTTCCCCAGCTGATCGCAGGACCGATCGTACGCTATACCGATATTGCGGCACAGCTGAATCACAGGAAGGAAAGCCAGGATCAGTTCACCCAGGGTATTTACAGATTTACAGCCGGACTGTCCAAAAAAGTCCTTCTGGCAAACAATGCCGGCAGGATATGGGAGAGCATTTCCTCCCTTCCCTATTCGCAGACCAGTACGCTGACCGCATGGATCGGCATACTTGCTTTTGCTTTTCAAATCTATTTTGATTTCAGCGGTTATTCCGACATGGCGATCGGTCTCGGCAAAATGTTCGGCTTCGATTTCATGGAAAACTTCAATTATCCTTACATCTCCCGATCGGTCACAGAATTCTGGCGGCGCTGGCATATGTCCCTGTCATACTGGTTCAGGGATTATGTTTATATCCCTCTCGGCGGAAACAGAAAGGGGATCAAAAGGCAGATCATCAATATTCTGACTGTATGGATCCTGACCGGATTCTGGCACGGCGCATCATGGAATTTTGTGCTGTGGGGACTTTTTTACGGTATTATCCTGATTTTTGAAAAACTATTCCTGCTGAAAAAACTGGATCAATGGCCGGGATGGATCTGTCATTTATACACCATGCTTATCGTT
Source organism: uncultured Erysipelotrichaceae bacterium (assembly GCA_902782955.1). The sequence continues at coordinate 4,539 of CACZPD010000059.1, read as the reverse complement.
CTTACCGCATGGGTGCTGTTTGCTTTTACGGATCTTGGCGCAGGAGTGTCCTATCTGAAACTGATGTTTTTCGGTGCCGCACGGTTTGCAGACGGACTGGCTGTTTATTTTCTGCGGAACAATATTCTTCTGTTTGTTTTATGCATCACAGCTTCAATGCCTGTCGCTGACTCTCTCTGCTCTTTCCTCAGGAGAAAGAAACTGGATATCGTTTATCCCCTTCTGGTTCTCACTGCTCTTTTTCTCTGTACTGCATTTATTACAGACGCGTCTTACAACCCTTTCCTGTATTTCCGCTTTTAGGTGATTTATGAACAACAGAAACGAAACAAGAACATCCCTGATCCGGAAGATCTCCATCATTGTCTTCCTGGGTTTCATATACGCGCTTGCGGCTCTCAACCTTGCCGCCCCGAAATACACATACTCGGAAAATGAGAACAGATATCTCTCCGGGTTTCCTTCCCTGTCCTTTTCCGGACTCCTGGGCGGGCATTTTGATACGGATTTTGAAAACTGGTTTACCGACCACTTTGCCGCACGGAGCAGCTGGATCTGCGTGAAAGCAAAAACCGTCCAGCTCGCCGGGGTTATTGAGAACAACGGTGTCTATTTTGGAAAAAGCGGCAGGCTGATCCGTCAGTTCCTTCCCGGAAATGACAGGCTGTTCCGGGCAGGCATATCCGCCCTCCGGGATTTCTCGGAAGAAAATGATTTCCATCTGAATATCCTTCTCATCCCGGAAGCTTCGTTCGGCGAAAAGGATTCTCTTCCTTACGGAGCTTTCAACATCAATGAAAAAGAGCTGGTCGAAACAGTAAAAGATGAATGCTCCGGGCAGACTGTGATCGATGTCAGTGACATACTGCAGAAAACGGAAAATACGTATTTCCATACCGATCATCACTGGAATGAACGCGGTGCTTTACTGGCATATGAAGCGATATGCCGTGAAGTACTTCATAAGGAACCTGTGGATTTCCGGTTTGAAAAAGTATCCTCTTCTTTCCGCGGAACGATGTATTCCCGCTCCGGTGCGTTCTGGACAAAACCGGACGATCTGTACCGGATCGATCTCGTACCCGGTATCGATGTGACAGTAGAATATGAGGACGGAAAAAGAACCGATTCCCTGTATGATGATAAAAAACTGGAAGAAAAAGACAAATATACATATTATCTAGGCGGCAATCACGCTGCTGTACATATCAGGACCGATGCGGGAAGCGGCAGATCCGCAGTCATTATCAAAGACTCCTTCGCGCATATCCTGATTCCTTTCCTCGCTGCGGAATACAGTGATATCATGGTATATGATCTGCGTTATTATCATGAACCGGTTTCTGAAGCTGTCACAGATAAAGCCAGCACGGATATCTATGTCATCTACAGTACGGATTCCTTTATGAATGACAGTTCCCTGTCGGCATTATGGTAGGTGTTTTATGGAAATTACATTTAAAAAATTAGGAATTAACGGGGAAGGTATCGGATATGATCACCGTATACCTGTCTTCTGTGACGGTGTCCTTCCAGGAGAAAAAGCCGAAGCGGAAATCATTCTGGATCATGGCAGTTACAGGAAGGCACAATGTGTAAAACTTCTGCAGAGATCTTCTGAAAGAACGGAACCCGTATGCAGAAACCAGAAGCGGTGCCGTTCATGCCCGATGATGATCCTTTCATATGATTCACAGCTGAAATACAAAAAAGAACTTCTGGAAGAAGCGCTGTATAAATACGGAAATGTCAAACGGGATCTGGTCCGGAATATCCGCGGCAGTGAACTGCAGACAGGTTACAGAAACCAGTTAAAACTTCCTGTCAGGGAAAAGGACGGAAAACTCATCACCGGAATGTACCTGCCTGACAGCAACGCTTTCATCAATATCCGTCATTGCGAAATTCATGATCCGCTGCTGGAGAAGACAAAGCACGATGTTCTGGATGTTCTGAACACGCATCATATGCGTGCTTATGACGGCAGGCGGAAACAGGGTATCCGCTACCTGGTCATGCGTATCCTGGGCGGCAGGATCCAATGTACACTCATTACCGGCAGAGACAGGCTTTCTGAAAGTCTGATCCGGGACCTGATCAATGTCGAGCCGGTCATTTCGGTGTATCAGAGCAGGAATACAATAAAACAGTCATCCGGTATTTTCGGAAGTGAGCCGATACTGCTTGCCGGGGAAGAATATCTGACAACTGAAGCCGGTAAACTCCGGTTGTTCCTTTCGCCGGAGTCGTTCTACCAGCTCAATGAACCGCAGGCACAGAAACTCTATGAAACCGCTGTATTCAAAATCGATCCATGTGATGTTATCGTCGAAGCTTACTGCGGCATCGGTGCCATGTCACTGATGGCACACGATAAAGCGGAAACGGTCATCGGAATCGAAAATATCCCTTCCGCTGTCCGGAACGCGGAAATGAATGCCCGGGAGAACGGGATCAGAAATGCACGTTTTCTGTGTATGGACGCTGCGGACGGACTGCTGAAAACAGCACGGACGCAGCAGGTCGACACGCTGATTGCCGATCCCCCGAGGAGCGGAATGGATGACAGGATGCTTGAAGCGATCATGAAAACCGATATCAAAAAGATCATCTACATATCCTGCAATCCTGCGACGCTCGCCAAAAACCTGAAAGTACTGAAACAGAAATATCTGCTGCGGACTGTCATACCATTTGATATGTTTCCGCAGACGCCGCATATTGAATCCATCGCAGTACTGTCACTGCCGGGATCTAAACAATAGTTCATAACCCCGTATCTGTTCGCGCAGATACGGGGTTTTAAAAAGAAAACCCGGTATTCAGACCGGGCTGTACAGTTTACAGATTGTTGATACACCGGATGACATTTTCCGCCTGCTTGATGCCGTCGACCGCACTGGATACAATGCCGCCGGCATAGCCTGCGCCTTCACCGCACGGGAATACTCCCGCACAGAAACTGCTCATACCATCTTCTGACCGGATCATCCGGATCGGGGAGCTGGACCGTGATTCCATCCCGATCATGAGGCCGCGGTTCACAAAACCGGGTATCTGGCGGTCAAAATGGATCACAGCTTCACGAAGTGAAAGATTGACAGCATCGGAAAACAGCTCACGCATATCCGTGCTGATCACACCGCGCGGATAACTGGAAGCGATATTCCATTCCGCTGTTTTCCTGCCTTCCGCATAATCGGATATATTCTGTGCCGGTGCCGCATAACCGGTACGGAATGCCTTTTTTTCCAGTTCCTTCTGAAACGCAAACCCGTCAAGCGGACTACTCCTGTAAAAATCACTCTGCGGGATCTGCACAAGAAGCGCACTGTTGGCATTTCGACCGCTTCTTGATGATTCGCTCATGCCGTTTACGACCAGGAGTCCTTCTTCCGTGGAAGCAGGAATTACGGTGCCTCCGGGACACATGCAGAAACTGTAAACACCCCTGCCAAGGGATGACCGGTAACTCAGACGGTAACTCGCCGGACCGAGGGATGGATGATCCGCGAATCTTCCGTACTGATTCCGGTTGATCATTTCCTGCGGATGCTCGACACGCACACCTGCCGCAAAATCCTTCGGCAGGATCTCAAATCCCTGTTCAAACAGATTCCGGTATGTTTCAGAAGCACTGTGACCAAGGCACAGGATCACTTCCGAAGCTTCAAATACACCCCGGTTTGTGTTTACTCCGCATACTTTGCGGTCTTTGATGATCAGGTTTTCCATGCGTGTCCGGAAATGTACTTCCCCGCCCAGACTGATGATCTTGCGGCGGATATTGCGGACGATCTCCTGCAGGCGGTCTGTGCCGAGATGAGGCATTGCCTGATACATAATGGCCGGATCCGCTCCGGCTTCCACCAGTTCCGCAAGGACTTTCCGTATCCTGTAATTCTTGATCCTTGTCGTCAGTTTGCCGTCTGAAAAAGTACCCGCTCCGCCTTCGCCGTACTGTACATTGCTTTCAGCATCCAGAATACCCTGCTCAAAAAAACGCTTTACATCTTTTGCCCTGTCTTCCGCCTGCCTGCCCCGCTCTATAATTACAGGCCTGCATCCCGCTTCAGCCAGAATCAGTCCGGCAAACATTCCGGCCGGGCCGAATCCGACGACCAGCGGACGCTGACTTGTATTCGTCACCTCAGGAACGGTATAAACCGGTTTTTCTTCCCGGGCGACATCTTTCAGACGTAAATACTTTTCCTCATTTCTGACAGAAACATAGACGCTGTATACGAAATACAGCTCCTCTTTTCTCGCATCGATCGATTCCCTGTCCGCTTCAAATGAAAGGATGTCGGAAGGCAGACACCGCAGCTTTCCGGCAATATCTTCACGGGAAAGCGGGTTTCCCGGTCTGCATTTGATCTGTGTTACTTTCAGCATGGAGTTTCCTTCCTTCCGGCAGACATCCGTTCAGATATCAAAAACATCAAGATCGTGTCCGTTGACAACTTCACAATCTGTCCGGGCACGTATTTCATCAAGAAGAAGATCTTCCCTTCTTTGTATTTCCGCCATATCCACCGG
>CACZPD010000058.1 GCA_902782955.1 uncultured Erysipelotrichaceae bacterium | reverse complement strand
ATGCCGTTTTCAACGATCATCAGCGGGATGTGATAACGCTCATACATCTGGCATAAGGAGATACGCAGTCCCATCGGGTCGATCTGCCAGCCCCATCTGGAAGCTTCGAGATACGGGTTCTTTCCGCCGATCAGCTGGTTTCCGCCTGCCATCTCCGCTTCCGGATCTGCGGAAGCAGTGTTGGACATGTAATAGGAGAAGCCGATGTAATCGACTGTTCCTTTCGCGATAACGTCCAGATCGCCTTCTTCCATCTCGATCTTGACGCCGTTTCTCTCAAACCACTTCAGCTGGTAGTTCGGATAGTAGCCCTTGACCTGTACGTCGATGTAGAACTGTCTTGCCCGCATCGCTTCGAGTGCCTTCATGACATCATCCGGTTTGCATGTCAGCGGATAGGTCGGCGCGTATGCGACCATCATGCCGATCTTGTTTTCCGGATCGATCTCATGTCCGCGCAGGACTGCCTTTGCGGAAGCGACGAAGATATGGTGGTCTGCCTGGTAGCGCACCTGCGGTTCCACGGAGTGGATACCCAGCTGCATCCATGATCTGAGGATATTGATCTCATTGAATGTCATCCAGTAATGGATACGGCCTTTGAAATGCTCAAACAGCACTTCCGCATAGTGGACGAAATAGTCGACAAGCTTCCTGCTGTGCCAGCCGTCGAGTTCATCTGCCAGTACCATCGGTACATCGAAATGCGCGATCGTCACGATCGGTTCAATGCCGTACTTCAGGCATTCATCGACGACTGCGTCATAGAATGCCAGACCTTCTTCATTGACTTTTTCCTTGCCGTCCGGAATGACTCTGGACCAGGACATGGAGAAACGGAAGGAATTCATGCCCATCTCGGCAAATAAAGCGATATCTTCCTTGTAGTGATGATAGAAGTCTACAGCCTGGTGGGAAGGATAGTAAATATCCGGAATGATGTATCCCACAGCGCCTTCCGGCAGGGATGCTTCACGGGAGAGTTCCAGGATCTCTCCTTCTTTTGTCTTGACGGTGTACTTGCGCGGATGATCCTTGTCTCCGCCCTTGATGGCATCAGAAGTAGCGAGGCCTCTGCCTCCCTCCAGATAGCCGCCTTCATACTGGTTGGCAGCGGTCGCGCCGCCCCATAAAAAACCTTTCGGAAAACCCATTATTATTACTCCTTTACTCTTTTCTCCATCATAGCAGATTCATCGTTTATGAAAAAGACACGGAATTCCGATACAATGATAATATGAACAATAAATCGGATTATTCGTATGTATCATCAACCGTGATCTGGATCATGAGCCTGCTTTCCGGTTATCTGACGGCACACCGGGTCTTTTCCGTTGGTTTTACGCTTCCTTTCGCGCTCTGGTATGTGTTCCTGCAGTACAGGAAAAAAGACAAAGGGATCCGGTTTATTTCAGGCTGCCTGGTCCTGCTCAGTGGGACTGCCGACATTGTATTCCATCATCCCGTCCTTTTTACGGTCTTCCGGACTGCCGCTTTCCTGACCGGTATTCTGGAAGGCCTGAAAAAACTCCATGATACCAGGGGTATCTGGAAAAAGATCTTTCCCTCGGAACACGTAAAATATGTATTCAGGGTCGTGAAATGCATCGTTTTTACCCTGGTGTTCCTGTTTCTTGCGGTCATGGACATTTACCCGGATCTGCTGTTCCGCGGACAGGCGGGATTCAATAAAACGACATATCCTGCTTCGGAAGAACTGGAATTGGAAGGATATGCGCTCCGGACAAATCTGCAGTACGGGGATACATATCCCAACAGCATCTTCGACCTGATGACCTGTGATGCGCCGAAAGGAACGGTGATCTGGATCCATGGCGGGAATTATCTGAACGGTGACAAGGGGGAAGAAGATTACAGCAGGCATCTGATGCTTGTATGCCTGGAAGAAGGATACGATGTCATATCCATGGATCATGCCTTCGCGCCGGCATACCGTTTTCCTGTCCCGCTTCTGCAGCTGGATGAACTGATCGCCCATCTGCAGGCACACGAAAAGGAATACGGCATCAACACGAAGAAGATCATACTTGCGGGCAGCTGCAGCGGTGCGGATATCGCCGTACAGTACGCGGCCGCATGCAGTGATCCGGCATACATTCCAGATATAAAGGGAAATAAGATCGCCGGCCTGTATCTGGCATCAGCGCTCTATTCCCCGCAGTACGGCGCGGATACGGGACTCGTCCTGTCGGATTATATCGCATATCACCGGCTGCGGGAGTATTACGGGAAAACCGATCTGAGCGTCAATAAAATTGCCAAAGCCGCGGATGTCATGCCGCATATCACTTCCGCGTTCCCGCCGGTGCTCCTGTCGGACGGCAATACCGGCACGTACGGGAAGCAGGCAAGGCGCTTTGCAAAGGCACTGGAAGAAAACGGAGTGCGGTATGAAGCACTGATCTTTGATTCCGCCAACGACAACAAAGACCTCCTAGGAAGGGGATTCGATACTGTCTATTCCCGGGAGGCGGCAGCTCTGCACGGGAAGATGATCAGTTTCCTCAGAAGCCTTGAAGAATAAATCAAAGTCATACCGCTTTGTTTCAAGCATAGATTGCAGTTATAATACAGATTATGACAGAAATGGATTTCACCGCCCGGATGCGCAGCAAGGAAGAGATGTCCCTGAGGGACCGGATCTCTTTCGTATACCGTCTCAGCATGCCTGCCATCCTGGCACAGATCTCGGAAATCATCATGCAGTATATCGACGCGGCCATGGTCGGTGTCCTCGGCGCGGGTGCTTCCGCGGCCATCGGGCTGGTCTCTTCCAGCACATGGCTGTTCGGCGGCATCATGCGGGCTGTCGCGTCCGGTTTTTCCGTGCAGGTCGCGCATGCGGTCGGTGCCGGTGAATATAAGCATGCCCGTTCCATCTTCCGCCAGGCGCTGACTTCAGCGGTCGTGTTCTCCCTAGGTCTTGCCCTCATCGGAATCGCCTACGGGAGCGTCCTGCCCCGGTGGCTCGGGGCGGATCCTTCCATCTGGACGGACGCGAAAAACTATTTTATATTTTTCTGCATCTTCATCCCGGCCAGGATCATTTCCATGGTCGTCATGAATATGCTGCAGTGTTCAGGCAATATGAAGGTGCCTTCGATCCTGTTCAGCCTGGAATGTGTGCTGGATGTGATCTTCAATGCCCTGCTGATCTTCCCGACACGCCAGATCACCTTTGCCGGCTTTTCGTTTATGATGCCGGGTGCGGGACTGGGCGTTCTCGGCGCGCAGCTGGGCACATCACTGGCCGTTGTGGTGATCACCGTTTACGGATTGTGGTACGCGGTCACGAAGTCCAGCATCCTGGCTTTGAATCATGAATCAGGCAGCTGGCTGCCGCAGAAGGATGTTGTCGACAGGGCTTTCCGCATCGGTGCGCCGATGGCCATGGAATCCAGCGCGCTCTGTGCCGCACAGGTTCTTTCGACGAAGATCGTTGCCCCGCTGGGAACGATCGCCATCGCGGCAAACTCGTTCGCGGTGACGGCCGAATCCATCTGTTACATGCCGGGCTACGGCATCGCCAGTGCGGCGACGACCATGGTCGGACAGGCGGTCGGGGCAAGGAGAAGCGATCTTGCAAAATCATTTGCCTGGCTGACGACGCTCATCGGTGTGCTGATCATGACCTGCACCGGCATAGCGATGTACTTTCTGTGCCCGTATGTATTTGAATTCCTGACGCCGGTGCCGGAGGTGCAGCGTCTGGGCGCGGAAGTACTGCGCATCGAACTGCTTGCGGAACCGCTGTTTGCGGCTTCCATCGTCGCGACAGGAGCGCTGCGCGGCGCCGGTGATACATTTATCCCGGGTATCCTGAACCTCGTCAGTATCTGGGGCGTCAGGCTGACGCTGGCATTCGTGCTGACAAGGACCATGGGACTGAAGGGCATGTGGATTGCCATGGCTTCGGAACTGTGCTTCCGCGGGATCCTGTTCCTGATCCGGCTGAAGCGCGGCAAATGGCTGGATAAACTGACAGAAGCGGAAAAGGCAGCGGCCTGACCCTGCCGGAAAGGTTACACAATGGCAAAAAAGAAACTGACACTCCTGCATTCCAATGACATGCACGGGGATTTCCTGCCGAAGATCGAAGACGGCAGGGAAACCGGCGGTATTTCGCGTCTGTCCGGTTTTGTCAAAAAGGTGCGCGGGGAAGAAAAGAACGTGATCTACGCGATGGCCGGGGATATGTTCCGGGGATCCATCATCGATTCTGAATATATGGGACTGTCCACGATCGACATGGTCAATTCGCTGGATCCGGATGTGGCTACGATCGGAAACCACGAGGTGGATTACGGCGTGGCGCATCTGCTGTTTCTGGAGAAGTGTGCCCGTTTCCCGATCATCAATTCCAACCTGTTTGTGACTTTAAACAATACCAGGCTCTTCCAGCCGTATCTGAATATTGAGATCGACGGCATGCGGATCCTGTTTATCGGGATCCTGACGGAGGAAGTCCTGGCAACGACAAAGAGCGAAAAGATCATCGGCACGTTCATCGATGTGGACGCGGCCGCGAAGGAAGTCGGCGTGATCTGCGACAACTACCGGACAAAAGATACGGATATGACGATCCTTCTGACGCATATCGGCATCGAAAACGACAGGGTGCTGGCGGAAAAACTGAGCCCGGATCTCGGCGTGGATATGATCATCGGCGGACATTCGCATACCTTTATGGAAGAACCGGAGATCGTAAACAACATTCCGATCGTGCAGGCAGGTACAGGCACATCCGTCATCGGCCGCTTTGATCTGGAATACGATACCTGGCGCAACCGGATCACGTCCATGAAATGGACATGTGAAAAGATCGATGAGGACACCGCGCCGAAAGACGAGATCATGGATGCTTTGATCGATAACTATAAAAATGTTACGGATGCCAAATACAAACGGATCGTTACCCGGCTGGCAAGGAAACTGACCCATCCGGAGAGAAATCAGGAAACGGAGCTCGGCAACCTGTATGCGGATATGATGCAGGATGAGAGCAGCTTCGACATCATGTTCATGGGATCCGGGGCGATCCGGAAAAAGGAATTCGGACCGCTTGTGGAATATCAGGACATGCTGGAAAACACGCCGTTCGATGACTGTGTATATATGCTGAAGGTGACAGGGGAACAGATCCGGAGAATGATTCAGTTCATCATGCGGGACGAAGCATGGGAAGGCCATACGGAGTTCTACCAGTTTTCGAAGGGCATGCATATCGAATACCGCAAATCCACGCATGAACTGGAGAAGCTGGAATACAACGGGAAAGAGATCAGGGATGACCAGGAGCTGCTGATCGCCATGCAGAGGTATCATTACCAGAATTTTGATGAATTCTTCAATGTACCCCTGGAAGAGGTAAAGAAGAACATGAATCCTCGCGTGGTCGCGACCAGTTTCAACAATATCGTCGAGGAGTATTTCAGCACCCACCAGGGACTGGATGCGCACGTCGAAGGAAGGATCACAATTAAGGAATAAAGAGATGCGGAGAGCCGGAAAACGGTTCTCTTTTTTTGCCCTGCATGCGAGGTCGTAATGGACAATAAAGGCTTTTCGTGGTATGTATGTAGTAGACTTATTGCAATAAGAAAAGGAGAAAAATATAATGGGAAAACCGGTAGTTCTGGTAGTAATGGACGGTGTCGGCTGGACTGACAAGGACAAAGGCAATGCCGTATTACATTCCTACAAACCACAGATCGAAGAACTGATGACAAAATGGCCTCATACGACCATCAAGGCGCACGGAACAGCAGTTGGTCTGCCGTCCGATGCCGACATGGGAAACTCCGAAGTAGGACATAACGCGCTCGGCTGCGGACAGGTCTACTCTCAGGGTGCCAAGCTCGTTAACGAATCCATCGAAAGCGGCGCGATCTATGAATCCAAAGCATGGAAGGAAGCTGTTGCGTTCGCAAAGGAACACGACGGAAAAATGCACTTCCTCGGCCTGCTTTCCGACGGCAACGTACATTCCAACATCTCTCATCTGCTCGCTATGCTGAAGCAGTGCAAAGCAGAAGGCCTCAAGGAAGTCAGAGTTCATGTCCTCCTCGACGGACGTGATGTACCGGAAGGATCTGCTCCGAAATATATCGACCAGGTCGAAGAAACATTCGCTGAACTGAACGATGACACATTCAACGGACGCATCGCTTCCGGCGGTGGACGTATGGTCATCACAATGGACCGTTACGAAGCTGACTGGTCCATGGTCGAAAGAGGCTGGCACATCCATGTTATGGGTGACGGCAGAAAGTTCCCGACAGCCAAAGAAGCGATCGAAGCACTGTATCCTGAAAGCGAAGGCACAGACCAGTTCCTGCCGGGATTCGTCGTCGCTGACGGTGATGTACCGGTAGGTACGATCGATGACGGCGACTCCGTGATCCTCTTCAACTTCAGAGGCGACCGTGCTGTTGAGATCTCCAAGGCATTCGATTACATGAACGATGGTTTCGATGCATTTGACCAGATCAAGAAGCCGAATGTTTACTACGCAGGCATGCTGCAGTATGACGGAGACCTCAAGCTCCCGGCAAACTTCCTGGTTGAACCGCCGCATATCGAGCACACACTGAGCGAATTCCTGCTGGACAAGGGTCTGAACTGCTATGCGTGCTCCGAAACACAGAAGTTCGGTCATGTAACATACTTCTGGAACGGCAACAGATCTGAAAAGTTCGCCAACGAGACATGGGAAGAAATTCCTTCCGATATCATCCCGTTCGAACTGAAGCCGTGGATGAAGGCAACAGAGATCACCGACAAGATGGTTGAGGCGATCGAATCCGGCAAATACCAGTTCCTGCGCTGCAACTATCCGAACGGCGACATGGTCGGCCATACCGGAAACTATGAAGCTACCATCATCGGTGTTGAATCCGTAGACCTCATGCTCAAGAGAGTTATGGATGCCTGCAGAAAGATGGACTACACACTGCTCGTAACAGCAGACCACGGTAACTCCGACGAAATGTATGACAAGGGCAAGAATCCGGACGGATCACCGAAACCGAAGACATCCCATACCCTGGCTCCTGTACCGTTCGCGATCTACAACGGACCGGAAGGCGTTGAAGTCAAGGAAGAAGGCGACTTCGGACTGGCAAACGTTGCTGCGACCGTTGTCAAAGTTCTCGGCTACGAACCGCCGAAAGAATGGTTCGAATCCATCATCAAGTAATAAACATACAGAACCGGCACATGCCGGTTTTGTTCTGACAAAAGAAAAAGACCCGCGGGTCTTTTTCATATACTCAGTTTTTCGGAATGACCTGGAGCCAGTGCCCGGAATCGGCGATCCACTGATCTTCCCCGATCTTGTACCAGGTATAGCCGTCATTGTCCTTCTTGTCATAGTAATCGTATGTGCCGCCGCTCGGGGCAACGCCGACAACTTTCGCGGAGAGTGATCCATCCTGACGGATATTCATATCGGTCGTGATGATCTTGACTGTACCGAGGGAAGGATTTTCCTCCGGTGTCGGTTCCGGTGTCTCCTCCGGTGTCGGTTCCGGTTCAGCCGTAGGCTCCGGTTCCTCTGTGGGTTCCGGTGTAGGTTCCGGGATCTCCGCGACATCGAATGTCGGGAATTCTATTCCGGTAACGGCAGATATCTTCTGCAGGGTCGAATCCAGCAGGTCCGGACGGAACAGGTATGTACATCCGAAGATCATGGTCAGGACCGTTGCGGCAATCAGCAGGGACAGCAGCACTGCCGGCCATTTCCATACCCGGTACATGCTGTAGAATTCATCTTCCTCATCGTAATAAACGATGGAATCGGGATCTGCCTTGACATTGGTTTCATCCGTCTTTTTAAAACTGAACTTTTTCTGGTTCGGACGGGCGGTCTTGCGCTCGATCTTGCGGATGTCTTTCTGTCCGCCTTCTTCAGGTACAGATTCCGTGATCTCTTCCGGCTTATTCTTCTCAAGTTCAGCAAGGGCAGCTTTCCGCTGTTCTTCTTCCTGCAGCCTGAGTTCGGCTTTCAGATCTTCCGGCTGCGACCATTTCCACTTTGTGGTATCGAACGCGAACTTCTGTTCTTTCTTCTTTCCGCGTTTCGGTTTCGGCTTTTCCGCGGAAGGCTGCGTCAGCTTCCATTTGGCGGTATTGATCGTATACCATCTGTCCGGATACTCTTTCGGTTTCTGCTCAACCTTCCTTACCGGCTTCATGGATTCCGGCTGCGACCATTTCCATTTTGTGGTATCGATCACGAACTTCTCACCGTTCTTCTGTCCGGGCTTCTCCGGACCGCCGTCTTTCTTTCCGGCCGGTTTCGGGAGATTCCATTTCGGCATACTGACCTTCGGAAGCTTGACCGGCGGGATCACGACCTTAGGCATCCTGACCTTCGGCAAACTGACCTTCGGCTTTTCAGCCTTTTCCGTCTTTTTGATTTCCGGTTCTTCTGCCGCCTGTATCTCCGGTTCTTCCTGCTTTTCATTTCCCATTCCGATCACAAGACCGTCCGGGGCTGTGAATGAACCGGTGTCCGCAGTAATGTCTTCAATATGGACTGCGTTCTCTTCCTCTTCAAGGGGAGCGTTCAGGGCTGTTTTCTTTTTTTCTATTTCTTCACTTGTCAAGCGGATCGGTTTGCCGCAGTTGATGCAGAATCTTGTATCTTCCCGCAGCGGCACACCACAGTAACTGCAAGCGCGTCTGACTAACATAATGACTCCTTTACAACAGAGATATTATATCT
>CACZPD010000057.1 GCA_902782955.1 uncultured Erysipelotrichaceae bacterium | reverse complement strand
GTTTCCTGTTTCAGGAATTCCGGATCATATCCGTCCAGTTCCTTCGGCGTCCCGATAAAACCGGGCGCGACGGCATTGACGTGTACGAACGGCGCAAACTGCACGGCCAGATCATGCGTCAGCGCATTGAGCGCTGCCTTGGACGCGTCGTAGTCAAAGCACATCGGATAATATGTATTCATGCCGTTGGTGGATGATATATTGATGATCCTGCCGTATTCCTGTTCTTTCATATGCGGCCATACCCGCGCAGCGCAGTTGTATGCGCCGACCACATTTACATCGAGGATACGCCGGAACTGTCCGGCGTTTTTATTATGAAACAGATCCGGCTGATCGATCCCGGCATTGTTTACCAGGATATCAACACCGCCGAATTCCTCTTCGATCTTTGTGATCATCGCATCCACATCCGCTTCATCCGCGACATCGCCGCGGACAGCCATGCATCTTACACCGAATTCTCCGGTGATCTTTGCCTGAAGATCACGGGCTTTTTCTTCTGCCTGTACATAGCCGATCACGACATCATATCCGGCTTTTGCCATTTCATATACGAGAGCGCTGCCGATCCCGCCGGTGCCGCCGGTTACCAATACTGTCCTGCCCATGGAAAAAAAGAGCCCTGATCAGGCTCTTCCTGCGTACTTTCCGTCGGCTGTGCTGACAGCGATCGTTTCACCCTGTTCAATGAACTGCGGAACACGGACGGTCAGACCTGTTTCAGTAACAGCGTCCTTTGTCTGTGTAGACGGCGCGCCTTTGATCGCCGGGCTTGTCTGTTCAACGACCAGGTCAACAGTTGCCGGTAAGGATACGTTCAGAACGTTGCCTTCAAAGATCATCAGGCTGACTTCCAGTCCGTCTCTGATGAAGTACTTGTTGAAGCCGATCTGCTCTTCTGAAAGCTCATATGTCTCGAATGTTTCCATATCCATGAAGTAATAGATATTGTCTGCGATATATGAGAATGTTACGAGCTGCTTTGTGATCACTGCTGCTTCAAACTTTGTGGATGCATTGAAGTTCCTTTCCTGTGTGGATCCTGTCTTCAGATTGCGCATCTTTGTTCTCAGGATCGCAGCACCCTTTCCGGGCTTCACATGCATGAATTCGATAACCTGCCACGGATCACCGTCTACGATGACGGTCAGACCTGTTTTAAAATCTCCTGCTTCAATTGCCATAGTTTTACCACCTTATATAATATACATCGATTATTCTATCAACTTATTCCCGTCATAGCAAACGCAAAGTATCTTTATATACCTGCATTAGATAAAAAACCGGCATACGTGATACCGGTCCTTCGCTCAGAACAATGAATTGTCGTTTTCGGCATGGGAGTGGATGTACCTGCTCCATTTGATATAGCCGTAAGTAGTATTTGTGAAATAGCCCAGTTTCAGGATGAGCAGCACATACTGCCCTGCCATGATATTCATGACTGCTTCCAGTGCAGCGCAGATATACCAGGCGATCCACTGTTCCCGCAGACGGAAGAAGATAAACAGTCCGTTTGCGATACCGACCGCAGAGGCACAAGCGTCGAGATAGATCATCCACAGTTCCAGCGTTTCGTTTCCGCCAAGGAAGTCTGTCTGGATATTCAGTCCGCTGATGAAGTAGCCGACAACGACTGTCCATACGGCAATGCCGGCGATCACCAGCAGTTCCTGCCATCCCTTCAGGCGTCTGACAGCTGTCAGTTCGTCCTGTTCTTCATCTTTATGCTTCGTCCAGTTGATATAGCTGATGATATCGATCGGCAGCCAGAAGAACAGCGTTACCGTCATGGTCGCAAAGCGGTACATCAGCACAAGGCTCATGACGATCTCAGTGATCTCGACCAGCACCGATACAAGGAAATTGTAGCGGGACTGCTTGGAGATCAGCAGTTCACACAGGATATTCAGGAACGTATCCAGCAGATACAGCAGCATGATCACGATCCCGTTGACGCCGTTCGCGCTTTCTTCCGGGAACAATACCGAGAAGATCGTTGCCAGCACCATGATCGTCATGAACCAGCATTTCTCATACGTCGTGAAGAATCCGCCGTACAGTGTCATGATCAGCAGCGACAGTGTCAGGATGACCAGGGCGTTTGCCAGATTGAATACCGGCATCAGTTCTTCCGCCATCACCTGCCGGTACGCCACTTTCGCTTCCGCCGGTGTCGGATCTTCATGATCGAAGAACAGCCGAACGTTCTTTCCTGCCGTGTATTCGTATGCCGTGATCGTTTCGTCTTCCAGTTTCTCGTATTCTTCATACGGATAGGATACGATCATCTTCTGATCTTCAGCACGCCAGATCACATCGCACATTGTGCTGTCTTCATCATAATCCTCTGCGTCAAAGTCTCTTTCCATCTGGAGGGTCTGCGCAAAGGCCAGCTCCCCCGGATCTTTATTCAGCGACACCAGCCCGGTGATCCCGGCGACCGCCGATGCCAGAAGCAGCAGGACAAGCAGAACATACTCTGCCTTCCTGACTTTCCGGTTCGGTTCCGGTGTCAGTTTCAGTTTTTCCTTCATTTTCTTTTCCCCTATACAACTCGTATATTATATACGAACATGAACATTTTCATAATGAAAAACACATGTTTTCATTTCTGTACATGCATGAAAAAAGTGCAGCCGCAGCTGCACCTTAACTTTCTGTTTATTTTTTTGTATAGGATCCAAGGAACGCGAGGCTAGGCTTCGGAGTGTGGATCTGGTTTTTCCTGCCCAGGGAAACAAGTCCGAACTGCATGGAATAGCCGCTCTGCCACTCCCAGTTGTCGATGAAGGACCAGTACAGATAGCCTTTAACCGGCAGTCCTTCATCACGACATTTCAGCACTCCGTTCATTGCGGTTTCGATATACTTTACCCTTACGGTATCGTCATCTGTGGCGATGCCGTTTTCGGTTATGAGCAGATCTCCTTTGAAGGATTCATGTACTCTTCTGATCACATGTTCCGCGCATTCCGGATAGTATTCATAGCCCATCTGTGTGACCGGCATGCCTTCCGCAGGATCTTCTTCCCCTTTATCTGAGAAGATAGCCCTGGTATATGTCTGGATGCCGAAGAAGTCATC
>CACZPD010000056.1 GCA_902782955.1 uncultured Erysipelotrichaceae bacterium | reverse complement strand
TCCATTGAACTGACCATGGAACCTTCTGTCGTTCCTGACAAACCGGAAGAACCGCAGGAACACGTACCGGTATTGACACTGGAACCTTCACTGACTGCATCCGATGATGCATTCATGAAGGAAATGGAAGAATTCCTGAACCGGAAAGACTGATCTATGACATTCTTTCACGCCTCTTCCAAAACAGATCTCCGGGTTCTTGAACCCAGGATCTCCAATCACGGCATCCCGCTTGTATACTTTTCTGAGAAAAGGGAAAATGTGCTTGTTTATCTTTCCAATGCCGTAGAGAAGTACTGCCGGGATACAGGCTTTTCCTATGACGGCGTATGGGAAAAATGGGGACCGTACGGGTTTGACCGGGACGGCAGGATGATTCTGGAAGAGTATTATCCGGATGCCCTTACGGAAACATACCGCGGTGTGCGGGGATATATCTATCATGCGGAGGAGGTTGAAGACAGCGGCCTGGTCAGCGATATCCCGTATCTGGTTACTTCTTCAAGTCCGGTCAGGATAACCGGAAAGGAGATCATTCCGGACGCGCTGGAGGCATTGCTGGAGGCTGAAAAGAACGGTCTGATCCGGATCATCCGGTATGAAGAAATGAGTGAAAAGAGGAAAAACTGGCTTGCGGAAACGATGAAAAAAGAATATCTGGAAGCCGTAAATCATCCCGAATACAGGTATTTTATACAGGCCAAATTTCCTGATGCGGCTCAGGATTCCTGTTGACAAGCAGGTGCTTGTTTCGTATAGTATTCACATCAGCAATGAAGAGAAGAGTAGCTGTTCACGCGTATCCAAGAGAGTTCCGGATGCTGGGAAGGAACATACAGACGAATGGCGAATATGGTCTCGGAGCTGCGGGGTCGATATGTAGACTTCGCCGGTTGTGCCCGTTACAGCAATAGAGTATATCTGATTCATTTCAGCGTACTTGAAGAGGAAATGATCGTGAGGTCATTTTGAAATAAGGTGGTACCGCGTACAACTGCGCCCTTATCGGATGAGAGGGCGCGTTTTTTTATTAAAGTCCTCATTAACATTCCTTTTCAAGAAAAAGACAAAGGAGGGAAAAACGATGAAAAAAGCAATCAGAACAGCAGCTGCGCTCATTCTCGCAGCAGGACTGGCAGCCTGCTCAGGCGGTTCAGATTCCGGAACTTCCGCTGACAAGAAGATCACGGTCGGTGTCAATCCCGTACCGCACGCGGAAATTCTCGACAATGCAGTAAAAGATGTCCTGGCACAGGACGGATGGGAACTGGAAGTCGTCGTATTTGAGGATTATGTTCTTCCGAACACTTCCCTGGAAGAAGGCGAACTGGATGCCAACTATTTCCAGACGCTCGGTTACATGAATGATCAGAATGAAAACAACGGACTCCATCTGGCAGCTGTTGCGGGCGTCCATATCGAACCGATGGGAATCTATTCCGAGAAGTATACTTCCGCGGATGAGATCCCGGACGGAGCATCTGTCGGTGTCCCGAATGACACAGACAACTATTACAGGGCGATCGATCTGCTGGTTGCGAAAGGTTTTCTGAACGGTTCCGGAGACGAAAACGAACTCAACGGAAATACTGACCTGAACCCGCGCGGACTGAAGATCACACCGATCGAAGCAGCGAACCTGCCTCTGAGCCTTCCGGATCTTGACATCGCAGTCATCAACGGAAACTACGCACTCGGCGCAGACCTGCCTTCCAAACACCCGGCTCTCCTGATCGAGGAATTCGATGAGGAAACAACGATCAGAAGGACAAACTTTGTCGTTGTAAAACAGGGCAATGAAGACAGCAAAAAGACAAAGGCACTGGTAAAGGCTATTCAGTCTGAAGCTGTGCAGAAGTATATCGAAGATACATACAAAGGCGCTGTGATCCCGTCCTTTATCGCAGCACCGGAAAACTAAGAACAGAAAAAAGAAAATATGAACGTGCGGAAGATGCATGTCTTCCGCATGTTTATGTCTGAAGTGAAGGAGTGAACGCAATGATCAAATTGGAAAATGTTAAGAAGAATTTCGGGGATCTGAGTGTCCTGAGGGGAATCTCCATCGAGATTCAGGACAGACAGATCTACGGGATCATCGGACAGAGTGGTGCCGGGAAATCAACGCTTCTGCGGTGCATCAACGGTCTGGAGACCTATGATTCCGGATCGATCACGGTCAACGGGGCACCGGTATCGTTTGAAAACAAAAATGAATTGCGGAAACTCCAGAAAAAGATGGGGATGATCTTCCAGAACTTCAACCTGCTGAACCGTCTGGATGTATATGACAATGTGGCTCTTCCGATGAAATTCTGGGGTATGAAAACAAAGACCCCGGAAGCGGAAAAGAAGATCAGGGGACTGATCGAGCTTGTCGGACTCGGGGATAAGATCCATGCCAGGCCGAGGGAACTCTCCGGCGGTCAGAAACAGAGAGTGGCTATTGCCAGGGCTCTGGTCCTGGACCCGGAGATCCTGCTCTGTGATGAAGCGACATCCGCCCTGGATCCCGGTATTACAAGGGAGATCCTTGCACTGCTGCAGAAGATCAATAAAGAAATGGGAATCACGATCATCGTCGTGACGCACCAGATGGAGGTCGTCAAGCAGATCTGCGAGCAGGTTGCCTTCATCAAGGACGGCAGCGTGATCGCCGAAGGAAAACCGGAGGAACTGTTTGTAAAACCGACTAAGGAAGTGAAAGCGTTCCTGCAGGAGGAAAGCGATCATCTGCCTGAAGAGGGCATCAACATCCAGATGTTCTTCACGGATGAAAGCTCTGATAATCCTGTAATTACCATGATGGCCAGGGAACTGGATGTGGATTTCAGCATCTGCTGGGCGAAGCTGGAGGATTTCCGTTCCAGCGTGTACGGAAGCCTTGTGATCAATGTGAAAGAGAAGGATAAGGAAAAAGTATGTGCCTACCTTGACCGGGCAAAAGTACTTTGGGAGGTTCTGGACTGATATGTGGCCGACAATCATAAATGCGACACAGCAGACGATTTACATGGTCTTCTGGTCAACTCTGCTTTCGGTGATCCTCGGATTCATTCCGGCGATCATCCTTACACTGACAGCGCCGGACGGACTTCATCCCAATAAAGGCGTATATGAAGTACTCAGTCTGATCGTCAATATTTTCCGTTCTTTCCCGTTTATTATCCTGCTGGTTATTATCATTCCCTTTACCAGGATGATCGTAGGAAAGGCGATCGGAACGACCGCGTCCATCGTACCGCTGACGGTCAGCGCGATCCCGTATATTGCCAGGGTATTTGAAACCAGCCTGCGGGAAACGGATCCGGGTGTGATCGAAGCCGCCCGTTCCTTCGGGGCAAGCGACTGGCAGATCCTCTTCCGTGTATACATCAAGGAATCCATCCCGCGCATGCTGAACGGCGTCATCCTGCTCATCATTTCGCTGATCGGGTATTCGGCTATGGCCGGTACGGTCGGCGGCGGCGGTGTGGGCGACGTTGCCATCCGTTTCGGATACCAGCAGTACAAAACGGAATATCTGATCGTATGCTCGCTCATTCTCATCGTCTTTGTCCAGCTGATCCAGATGCTGGGCAACTATCTGTACAAAAAACTTTCCTGATCCGGCTGATACCGGATCTTTTTTGCGAATGCAGTATTGGGAGGTAAAAGCAATGCGTTTTCTGTATGATAATGAAAATCCTTTTGATGCGCGCATCGCAAATGCGGAATTGTACCGGAAAGGAATCGTCCTGGCGGAATGGATCTCCTTCCCGGTCAGCGCAGGAGATTTCCGGACAGTCCTCAGGAAGATCGATATTGATGAAAATGAAAAGGGCACTGACAAGTGGCGCCTGATCGATTACGACAGTTTTGTACCGGGACTCTGCCGGCATTTCGGTGAGCATGAGTCTCTGGAAGCGCTGAACACACTGGCAGGGATCCTGTGCGCTCTTTCAGATTATGACGGAATGAAATTCTCCGCCGTCAGTGAAAACGGATCCTTTGCCCGTACACCGGAGGATTATATTCTCCTGTGCGCGGAGCTGTCAGATTTTACTTTTTATCCGGAAATACGTACTGCGTATGATCTTGGTTACTGCTTTATTCTGGAGTCCGGCGTCAATGACCTGCATTATTTTCTCAAATACATGGACTTTGCCGGATACGGCAATGATATCCTGCGGGCAGGAAAAGGATGGTTTACCGGACATGGATGTCTGATGCGGAATTCAATGCATCGTAAAATATGATATGATTTCTCCATGAAAGGATCATGGATATGAAAGGCAAATACTTAACTGTGCTGATCGCGCTGTGCGGCATCGCCTCTGCGGCTGTCGGTATCTGTATGAATACCGCCGGACTTTTCTATAAACCGATCGCGGCGGATCTGGGTGTGGGTATCGGGTCAGTTTCGCTGACGATGACGATTCTGACGATCGCGTCCTCTTTCACCGCGTTATTCGTTCCGAAGGTACTGAAAGAAGGGCTCCTGAAATGGATCATCATTACTTCCGCGGTCCTGATGGGCGGCGGAACCTTCCTGATGGCCATGGCAAAAACACCGTGGACACTGTATATCGCCAGCATCATCCGCGGACTTGGAAGCGGTATGGGAAGTTTTGTGCTCGTAACAAGCATCCTGAACAACTGGTACTATAAGCAGCATGGCCTCATAACCAGTATTGCCTTGTCCTTCAGCGGCATTCCCGGCGTGATCCTTTCACCGATCATCACTTCGCTGATCAACAGCAGCGGCTGGCGCATCGCCATAGCTGTTGTCGGCGTCCTGATCATACTTCTGACCCTGCCGGCAATTCTTCTCAATGTGACAGTCCGTCCGCAGACCCAGGGCATGGTGCCTTACGGATATGAGGAATTCCTGGCGGAAAAGGAAAAAGGCAATATCCGTGTCGTGGCCGGAGGAGACAATGATTTCTCCTACCGTACGAAAGAATTCCGTCTGGCCGTCCTGTTTGTGATCGCTGTCATGCTGGTGGCAAGTCTGCCGAACTATCTCCCGGCTTATGCGGAAGCTTCCGGACTGGCATCCATCAGCGGTATCATTCTTTCCATGACACTGGCAGGCAATATCGTTTCGAAAGTCTTCTTCGGCGTGATCGCCGACAAATTCAGCGCAAAGATATCAATCGTATTATTTGCCTTTATATGCATTGTTTCCATTATCCCGCTGTATCTGCACAACAGCACCCTGCTGGTCCTGATCGCGGCTTTGACATATAACTTTACGGCAGCCAATTCCTCCGTAGGCGTTTCGATCCTGACCAG
>CACZPD010000055.1 GCA_902782955.1 uncultured Erysipelotrichaceae bacterium | reverse complement strand
CCTGCCAGATAGCTGGCGCCCATAGCTGTTGTTTCAACACATACCGGACGGTGTACCGGAGCGTTGATAATATCAGACTGGAACTGCATCAAGAAGTTGTTCTTGCATGCGCCGCCGTCAACTTTGAGAGCAGCCAGTTTGACACCTGAACCTTCTTCCATAGCTGCCAGAACGTCGTTTGTCTGGAAAGCCAGGGATTCTACTGTTGCACGGATGATGTGATACTTGTTAACACCACGTGTCAGACCTGTGATAGCACCACGTGCATACGGATCCCAGTACGGAGCACCTAAACCTGTGAATGCCGGTACTACGTAGCAGCCGTTTGTTGTATCAACACGTGTTGCGAAGAATTCGGAATCCGGAGCGCCGTCAATGATCTTGAGTTCGTCACGGAGCCACTGGATAGCAGCGCCTGCTACGAATACAGAACCTTCAAGAGCATATTCAACTTTGCCGTCGAGACCCCATGCGATTGTTGTCAGAAGACCATTGTTCGGGAACAGAGGCTTGTCACCGATGTTCATCAGCATGAAGCAGCCTGTTCCGTATGTGTTCTTTGCCATACCAGGTTCGAAGCATGTCTGTCCGAAGAGGGCAGCCTGCTGGTCACCTGCGACACCTGCGATCCTGATCGGTCCGCCGAAGAATTCAGGATCTGTTTCACCGTAGATATAGCTGGACGGTTTTGCTTCCGGCAGCATGCACATCGGAACTTCCAGTCTTTCGCAGAGTTCCGGATCCCATTCGCACTTGTTGATGTCGAACAGCATCGTTCTGGAAGCGTTGGAGTAGTCAGTTGCGAATACTTTGCCTTTTGTGAGCTTGAAGATCAGCCAGCAGTCTACTGTACCGAAGCACAGTTCACCGGCTTCTGCTCTTTCGCGGATTCCAGGAACGTTGTTCAGGATCCAGCGGAGTTTTGTACCGGAGAAGTACGGGTCGAATACGAGACCTGTCTTATGATATGCGCTGTCTGCGATATCCGGATACTTCTCGAGGAGTTCAGCTTTCATGTCAGCTGTTCTGCGGCACTGCCATACGATTGCATGGTATACCGGCTGTCCGGTCTTTCTGTCCCAGACGATTGTGGTTTCACGCTGGTTCGTGATACCGATTGCAGCGATATCCTCATAGGTTGCGCCGGCTTTCTGCATAGCCTGACGAGCGACTGCGAGCTGTGTCTGCCAGATTTCGCTTGCATCATGCTCGACCCAGCCGGGCTGCGGATAATACTGCGTGAATTCTTTTTGGGCTACCGCACACATTTCTCCTTTTTCGTTGAAAAGGATACATCTGTTACTTGTTGTGCCGGCATCCAGTGCCATTACATATTTTGCCATTGTTTTTCTGTCCTCCTTATCTTTGGCAAGATTATTTGAAAGCTTAATGCTTTATCACCATGATTTACATATCCCAGATCTCTTCTCTGGTCGTGGAGACCGCCAGTACGCCGCTGTTCAGGGCATACATGACATCTTCCTTGTCGGCGATCAGCCCGCCGGCGATCATCGGCACCCTGACGATGCCTTTGATATAGCGGATCACCTTGGAGCGGATCGCGCCGGGCAGGATCTCGATGAGGTCCGGCTGTACCGAATTATGCCGTGTCTGTTTCTGGATATTGTCCAGAGCCATGCTGTCGAGGATAAAGTGGCGCAGGACAGTCCTGAGACCGAGATCCGCCGCTTTTTCTATAATGTTGTTCTTTGTTGTAATAATGCCTTCAGCTGTCGTAAATTTCCGTATGTATTCCACGGAGGCTTCCCGGGAGTTGTTGAGACCGCCGATCAGATCCAGATGCACCATCGAGATCTTGCCGGCATCTGAAATCTTCTTTGTGATTTCAGGAATGGTGCAGATGTCGCCGTAGAGGATGAAGATGATCTCGACATCTGACTGCAGTGCCCGTTCCAGTCCTGCGTCATTTTTGACGGATGCGATGACCGGATTGTTTTCGACCTTTTCCAGAAACTCTTCTTTTGTCATTATGTACTGCTCCGCGGAAGGTTTCACTCAATAAAATAGAGCTTAGCGTTCAGATCATTTTACAAAGAACAGATGCTGAAAAGCAGTCAGTTCTTAAAGTACCTTTACGCCACGCTCTATTGTCTCATTGCAACGGAAACTTCCTTTAATTTACCACTTAAAATATAGCATAGTATACCTGTTCAGACAACCACTTAATTGTGTCTGAAAAGTGAAAATTGTTAGAAATCCAACAATTTGTGAAAGCCCTTTCATGAAAGTAACTGAATAACACGTCAAACACGTTATTTTTATACATTCCCGGCATGGATAATCTGTTAAAATGAAGTAGATAACTGACAAGCGTTCAAACATCCGGATCACGGAGTGAGTGGACAATCATGCAGGTCATGCTGCATAATAAATAAGAACTTAATCATATACTGACTTTGAAACAGTAAAGGAGGCAGATTATGCTGAATATCAACAAAACGATCGAAAACGGAAAAGCTTTTTTTGCTCTTGAGGGACGTCTGGATACAAATACCTCGCCGGAAATGGAAAAAGAGCTGAACAGTGCGCTGAACGGCATCGGGGAACTCGTTCTGGATTTTGCAAAACTGGAATACATTTCCTCCGCCGGACTCAGAGTTCTGCTTTCCGCGCAGAAAACGATGAACAAGCAGGGAACCATGAAGATCACCAACGTAAATGAAACGATCATGGAGATCTTCGAAGTAACAGGTTTCTCAGACATCCTGACGATCGAATAACAAAGAGGACTGATTCCCGGAATATGTTTTTGCGTGCGCTGTGAGCGCACTCTTCACGTTTACGGGGCAGTCCGGAAAGGGCGGGTTACCGGATGAGACTTGAACTGAAAGGAAGGATCGAATCCAACAACGCCGGCAGAGTGGAACAGGAGCTTCTCGCTGCATTGGCAGATATGAAAAATGAACCTGTTGTACTGGACGCAGAAAACCTGGAATATATTTCCAGCGCCGGACTGCGTATTTTCCTGCGGCTCAGGAAGACCCATCCGGACCTCTCAATTGAAAATGTCAATTCAGAAGTATATGACATCCTGGAAATGACGGGATTCACTGAAATGATGCATGTTGCCAAGGCGTACCGGAAACTTTCACTGGATGGCTGCGAAGCCATCGGCAAGGGCGCGAAAGGCACTGTGTATCGTTATAATGACGATACGGTCGTAAAGCTTTACGAAGATAAGAATGCCCTGGAAGAGATCAGACACGAAAGGGAAATGGCCCGTCTGGCGCTGATCCTAGGCATTCCGACGGCGATCTCCTATGATGTCGTGAAAGTGGATGACTGCTACGGATCTGTTTTTGAACTTCTGAATTCCCGTTCCTTCGCAAATATCATTGCCGAGGAACCGGAAAAGATGGACTGGTGTGTCAGGGAATATGTTGACATGCTGAAGAAGATCCACGCGACGAAAGTACCGGACGGGAAGCTGTCCGATATCAAAGACAAGGTCGTGAAGTGGACGGAGATCCTCAAAGAAGCGCTTCCGGAGGAATCCGCTGAGAAGCTGGCCGCGCTGGTCCGGGAAGTACCGTATGACCCGCATATGATCCACGGCGACTACCATACAAAGAATATTCTGCTGGTCGGGGATGAAGTCCTGCTCATCGATATGGATACTCTGAGCACAGGTTATCCGATATTCGAATTCGGGCTTATGTTCAACGCATTCCGCGGTTTTTCCGAGTTTGACCATCCTGTGATCAAAGCGTTCCAGGGTTTTGACTTTGATACATCACAGATCTTCTGGCACAAGGTCCTGGCAGCTTATCTCGGGACAGATGATGACAAGATGATACAGGATCTTGAAAACAAGGCAGCCATTATCGGTTATTCCCGCTTGCTGTGCCGTGTGCTGCAGGGGAAGGTGGAA
This sequence comes from uncultured Erysipelotrichaceae bacterium, assembly GCA_902782955.1. The sequence continues at coordinate 963 of CACZPD010000055.1, read as the reverse complement.
GATACCGAACAGAGCCGCATGGAATTTAAACTGCGGAAGGAAAAGCTGATCAAACTGCTCGAAACGACGGATTCCCTCCTGTTTACATGCAGCGGGATCGAAATGGATGCCGTACGCGGCAACCTGGATGAAGTGCTTGGGTTCATAGAATCCGTTCTCGATCAGACGGACTGCCCGCCGCGCATCCGCATGCAGATCCAGCTGGCCGCGGAAGAGATCTTTGTCAATATCGCGGATTACGCATATGCCCCCGGTACCGGGAAGGCAGTTATACACGCGGAACTGTCGGATGAACCTTCCGGCATCGTGATCACATTCCGTGACAGCGGGATGCCGTATGATCCGACCGTCAGGGAAGATCCGGATATTACCAAGCCGGCGGAGGAGAGAAGGATCGGCGGTCTCGGTGTTTATCTGACCAAGAAGACCATGGATGAAGTATCCTATGAATATAAAGACGGGCAGAATGTGCTTGTGCTGAAGAAGTACTTTTAGCAAACGGCGTGGGGAATGTTATGAAAAAGAAAGTCATTGAATTTACGCTCTTCATGTGTTTCGTTGTTATTTTCGCGAACATACTGGAGTATATCAACATCGTGGTGATCAGGAAGGGAACCTACCAGATGCTCGGCAGGGATGATCTGATCACGTCACTGGTCGTCGGCGCCGTTGTCGGATATTTCATGTTCCTGCGGGAAAGAAAATAACCGGAATAAACAGTTAAAATAAGGGGACTGCATGCATCTTTGTTCATAAACAAAAGACAGCAGTCCTTTTTTGTGTGTGAATTCTGACATTTTCCGATATACTGGAAACATGAATACCGTTATATCAATGTTGCTGCTGGTACTGCTCGGATCCTTCACGGATGATATTGACCGTGAGATCGCTCTGCAGCTGATCTATTCCTCGAGCGCAAAAGAATCCATCTCCCTGTCGGGTCTGGCAGAACGCTGCCAGTGT
>CACZPD010000054.1 GCA_902782955.1 uncultured Erysipelotrichaceae bacterium | reverse complement strand
CAGGGTGAGCCTAAATATGTCAATTTCTTCAATGAATGCACAAAACAATACGCAGGCCAGTTCGGTTTCTCGGACAAGTATACCGAAGAGATGGCCGCGAAGGTCTTTGCGGGTGCGGATTTCTACCTGATGCCGTCTTCCTTTGAACCATGCGGTCTCTCGCAGATGATGGCTATGCGCTACGGCACTGTCCCGATCGTGCATGAAACCGGCGGACTGAAGGATACGGTACGCCCGTATTCGGACTTTGACGGGATCGGGGACGGATTCTCATTTGCGGATTACAATTCCAAGGCACTTCTGCTTGCGATCGAGGAAGCGATCAAGATCTATTTTGCGGATCATAAGACATTCGAAACGATCCGTGACCGCTGCATGCGCAAGGATTTCTCCTGGGACAAATCTGCCCAGACATATATCAAGATGTATTCGGATATCTGCGGAAGCGGCTTTGATCCGAATGTCACATTCCGGGATGCTTTTGATGCGCTCAAAGTCGTATATGAAGATCTTGAAGAAGAGAGGAATGCATATCTTGCCCTCCAGGAGGATGATTACAGCAATATCGCGCAGGTACGGATCGAGGGACCGGGAGAAGGCACCTTCTATCTGAAATTCACGAAAGCCGGCATGGAAATGGAACCGTACAGCTATCATGATGCGGACGTCCGGATCGCAGCCGGAATCGACAATCTGTACAACATGGCTGTGGGAACAGTATCCGCAGACAAATTGTTCGTAACCGGACAGATGAAAGTGGAAGGCAATATTTCCAAAGGCGCCGAACTGAGATATCTGATCGGGAAGAAGAAAGATTTCTGATCCTTCGGGTAAAGATTCAAAAACAGGAGGACAGATGAAAAGTATCGGCAGTGTATATAAGATCGGCAACGGGCCGTCCAGTTCACATACAGTCGGACCGTATCATGCCGGACAGATCTTCCGCGAACGGTATCCGGATGCGGACGGCTGGGAGGTAACACTTTACGGGTCCCTGGCTTTTACCGGTGAAGGACACGGCACGGAGAAGGCTATTCTTTCGGCACTTCCCGGCGCGCATGTTGTCTTTGACAGAAAAGCAGCCGATCTGCTGCATCCCAATACGATGCGCTTTACCGCACTGAAAGACGGGAAAACGATCGGGACATGCCGGATGTTCAGCGTCGGCGGCGGTTCCGTCAGGATCGAAGGAGAGACTTCGGAAGAAGAAAAAGAAGTATATCCCCAGAGTTCCTTTTCCGAGATGGTTTCCGTCTGCAGGGAACAGGAAATTTCACTCAGGGAATTTATCAGCCGTATGGAAGATGATTCATTGAACGCATATCTGGTGCAGGTGTGGCAGGCAATGAAAGACGCGGTTCACAGGGGGCTGCAGAAGGAAGGAATACTTCCCGGCGGACTGGAAGTGGCCCGCAAGGCAAAGATCCTGTATGAAAAGCGATGCTACAACGAGAGCGCGGATGTGACGATGAACCGGATCATTGCGGCATATGCCTATGCGGTGAGTGAGGAAAACGCAGACGAACAGATCGTCGTGACAGCGCCGACCTGCGGCAGCTGCGGTGTCCTGCCGGCGGTACTGTACTATATGCAGAGGGACCGCGGATTTCCGGAAAATGAGATCGTGGATGCGCTGGCGGTAGCGGGTCTGATCGGCAATGTGATCCGGACAAATGCCAGCATATCCGGGGCGGAATGCGGCTGTCAGGCAGAGATCGGGAGCGCGTGTTCCATGGCGGCAGGTGCCCTGGCTTATCTATGGGGATTGAATATCGATCAGGTGGAGTATGCGGCTGAGATCGCGATGGAACACAGTCTCGGACTGACCTGTGATCCGGTCAACGGACTGGTCCAGATCCCGTGCATCGAAAGAAATGCCGTGGCTGCCATACGTGCGCTTTCCGCCGTCAATCTTTCCCGGTTCCTGTATGAGACGCGCAAGATCTCGTTTGATGATGTCGTTGCGACGATGTACAGGACAGGCAAGGATCTGAATGAAAAATATCGTGAGACTTCACACGGCGGACTGGCGCAGATCTACAGCGGGAAATGATTCCGGACAAAACATATCATTCAAAAGAAAACGAAAGCAGACAAAATGAGAATTACGGTTATAAACGGATCCCCGAAGGGGAAAGACAGCGTGACGCTGCAGACGGTGCTGTATCTGGAAAAGATGTTTCCGGAGTGCAGTTTCCGCGTGATCCATGCCGGGCAGAGGATCCGGATGTATGAAAAAGATTTCAGTGCGTGCAGGGAAGAGCTGGAAAAAGCGGACCTGGTCCTGTTCAGTTATCCCGTATATACTTTCCTGGTTCCTGCGCAGCTGCACAGGTTTATTGAACTGATCAGGGAAAACCATGTGGATCTGCAGGGGAAATATGCCTCGCAGGTCACTACTTCCAAACACTTCTATGATGTGACGGCACATGCGTTCATCAGGGAAAACTGCGGGGATCTCGGTATGCGCTGGCTGGACGGACTGTCCGCTGATATGAGTGATCTCCTGAACAAAAAAGGGCAGAAGGAAGCGCGGGATTATTTCCGCTTCGTTATCTGGCAGATGGAAAGAGGAATTTATAAATCTGCACCGGAGAAGACAGAAGCAGGTTCCCTGAAACAGGTAAAGACGGAAATACCGCAGAACACAGATAAAAAATCCGGTCTGGTCATGATCGTTACGGATTATGATCCGCAGGATCCGGACAGTCTCCCTCTGGAAAATATGATCCTGCGTTTTCAGAAAAGGATCAGCCGGGAAACGGATGTTGTCAATCTGCGTGAATTCCCGTTTGCGGGAGGCTGTCTGGGCTGCTTCAACTGCGCCGCCACGGGAGCCTGCATCTACCGGGACGGATTTGATTCCCTGCTGCGGGACCGGATCCAGAAAGCGGATGCGATCGTGTATGCGTATTCGATCCGGGACCACTCCATGGGATATCGTTTCAAACTGTATGATGACAGACAGTTCTGCAACGGACACAGGACCGTTACCATGGGCGATCCCCAAGGGTATCTCGTTCACGGAAAACTGAGTACGGAAGGGAATCTGAAAACAGTCATGGAAGCACGGGCGCAGGTCGGCGGCAATTATCTGTGCGGAATCGCTTCTGATGAAACAGATCCGGATACGGAGATCGACAGACTTGCGGAAAGACTGGACTATGTCATCGATGCACATTATACGCAGCCTAAGAATTTCTACGGCGTAGGCGGACTTAAGATCTTCCGTGATCTGATCTGGCAGATGCAGGGACTTATGCAGGAGGATCACAGGTTTTACAAAAAACACGGATTCTATGATTTCCCGCAGAAGAAGAAGGGAACGATCCTCGGCATGTATGCGGTCGGCACCATGATGAAGAATAAAAAACTGAACCGGAAAATGCGCGGGAAGATGACGGAAGGCATGATCCTCCCGTACCGGAATGTCATCCGGAAGGCACGAAGAAAATAAAAGAGTTCAGAGATCCTGTCCCGGGAAACAGTATTCCTACGGATAGGAATCTGATATTCTGAATACAGAGGATCATCACATTCGAAAAGGAGAAAGCTATGATTTACAGTACATTCCAGGGAATGCAGTTATCAAGGCTCGGTTTCGGCTGTATGCGGTTTGCGGCTGATCCGGCGACCGGTGAGATCGACCAGGAAAAAGTCAATGATATGTTTGATCTTGCCGTTGCCGGCGGTGTGAATTATTTTGACACGGCATATCCCTATCTCGGCGGGAAGTCGGAAATCGCCATGGCTGAAGCATTAAAGAAATACCCGCGTGACAGTTATTATCTCGCGGACAAATTCCCGGGCATTCACTGCCGGGGCCGGTGGACAACATTGCGCTGTTCAATCTCTCCCTGCAGAAATGCAGGACGGATTATTTCGATTTCTACCTGCTGCACAATATTACGGAATGGTCGGTAAAGATCTACGAATCGGAGGAGTACCATATCATTCCGGACATGATCAAAATGAAGGAAGAGGGAAAGATCCGGCATTTCGGTTTCTCCTTCCATGGCGGACCGGACCTGCTGGAAGATTTCCTGACCAGGTATGAAGGTGTGTTTGAGTTCGTGCAGATCCAGTGCAATTATCTTGACTGGACGCTGCAGGACGCAAAGAAAAAATACGATATCATCACAAAACACGGACTCGGTGTCTGGGTAATGGAACCATGCCGCGGCGGGAAGCTTGCGGTTCTTCCGGAACAGATGTCTGCGCAGCTGAAGGAATTCGGGGACGGGAGTGACGCTTCCTATGCGTTCCGTTTCCTGCAGGGGCTGCCGAATATCAAGGTGATCCTTTCCGGCATGAATGAAACAGACCAGGTCATTGATAACCTGAAAACATTCCGGGAATATATTCCTTTATCCGATAATGAACAGGAGACCCTGGCAGAATTCGCGGAATCCATGAAATCAGGCGTACCGTGCACAGCCTGCCGGTACTGCTGCGACGGATGTCCTGTCGGTCTGGATATCCCGTATCTGTTAGCCTGCTACAATGATTACAAGTTCTCCGTCACTGCCATCGCCGGCATGCGCCTGGACGGTCTGGAAGAAGAAAAAAGACCGGCTGCGTGCATCGGATGCGGCCAGTGTGCCCATGCATGTCCGCAGGGGATCGATGTCCCGGCAGCGCTCGCGGAACTGGCTGACATGTATGCAAATGGTCCGAAATGGGCTGCTACGGCAAAAGGAAGACAGGAAGCGATCCGCAAGGATCTGCATATGGATTGACCTGATTGGGAAAGAAGAAACAAATCTCTTGTTCTGTTTTCCCTGTTTTTCTTTATTTTCGCGCATTATTTTAGTATGATTTTATCGAAGAGAAGCATTAATTCACGTAAATAATTCAGGAGGAAAAAATGAAAAAGATTACGTATGAAGTCACCAGCCCTCTGGGTATGCATGCGCGTCCTGCCGCTTTCGTTGCGCAGGCCTGCGTTTCCCTGCCGTCACAGATTCTGATCAAGTGCAATGGCAAAACTGCAAACGGCGATAATGTATTGCAGCTGCTCGCTCTTGATGCACAGAAGGGTTCGATTCTCGAAATTTCCGCAGAAGGCGGAGATGAAGACGCTGCTCTGGCAATTATCAAGGAAGAACTGGACCACAGATTAAAGACTTACAAGGAAGCTTCCGTTCTTAAGATCGCATTCTTCGGCGCAAAAGACTATGACAGAATTTTCTTCAGCGAACTCGCAAGAGATTTCGGTGAAGGAACATACAACTGCGACATCAAGTACTTCAATGTCCGTCTGACACCTGAAACTGCAGGTCTCGCAAAGGGATTTGATGCTGTATGTATCTTCGTTAACGACGAATGCCCGAGAACAGCTGTTGAAAAACTGCATGACTGCGGTGTCAAGCTGATCCTCCTGCGCTGCGCCGGCTTCAATAACGTTGACCTGCAGGCAGCTAAAGAATGCGGCATACGTGTTGCACGTGTTCCGGCATACTCCCCGTATGCAGTTGCTGAACATGCAATGACGCTGGCTATGACCTGCAACCGCCGTATGCACAAGGCTGTCAACAAGGTCAAGGACAACAACTTCGCACTGAGCGGACTGCTCGGCGTAGACCTGCACAACAAGGTTGCCGGCATCATGGGTACCGGTAAGATCGGACAGTGCATGGCGCATATCTGCAAAGGCTTCGGCATGACAGTAATCGGCTGGGATGCATTCCCGAACCAGAAACTCGTTGATGAAGGACTTCTGACATATGTTGAAAAGGATGAACTGCTCGCCAAGTCAGACCTGATCTCCCTGCATGCACCGCTGATCATGGGCCCGAACGGCACATATCATATGATCGACGCTGATGCCATCAGCAAAATGAAGGATACAGCGATCCTCGTCAACACAGCACGCGGCGGCCTGATCGATACAGAAGCTCTGATCGAAGCACTGAAACAGGGTAAATTCCACGCTGTAGGTCTTGACGTTTACGAAGGTGAAGATGCCAACGTTTACACAGACCACTCTGATGATTACCTGGTCAACGACATCACCGCAAGACTGCTGATGTTCCCGAACGTTGTCCTGACATCTCATCAGGCATTCTTCACAAGAGAAGCTCTGCAGGCAATCGCATCTGTTACACTCGAGAACGCACGCAACTTCAACGAAGGCGTAGATCTCGGCATGGCAGAGTGCAAGTAATCCGCACTAACAGTTAAGCAACTGAAAAGGGCAGCACGCTGCCCTTTTAATATACATTTCCGAGATATACATGATGCAGGTATTGTTCCGCTGTTTCTTTGAGCCGGTACAGTACCTGTTTTTCCGTGGCCGGCATCGTGTAGTGATAGCGCGGGAAGTAGCGGGTGATGTGGAGGATCATATTCCTGTCAAGAGATGACAGCCATTCGGCTTCCTGCGCGATCCATTCTTCGGAATCGTTTTTGCCGGGTACGATCAGGGAAGTCACTTCCACATGCGTGCGGGCTGCGCAGTACTGAATGCACTGCTTTACCGTTTCATAATCACCGCCGAGTTCCCTGTAGAAAGCAGGAGGACCCTTGAGGTCTATGTTCATGGCATCAATATAGGGAATGAGCTCTTCCAGAACCGGCAGTTCCGCGTTCCCGTTGGTCACCAGAACGACTTTCAGACCATGCGCTCTGAGCAGTCTGGCAGTATTGAGCACATATTCAAAACTGATCAGAGGCTCGTTGTAGGTAAAGGCAACACCGATGCTTTCCGGATGTGAAAGCGCCAGGGTACACAGTTCTTCCGGTGAGAGATCATATGTCCTCGTATCGTCTTCCCCGTGCATGGAGATCTCATGGTTCTGACAGAACGGGCAGGCAAGATTGCATCCGAAACTGCCGGCAGAGAGGATCAGGGATCCGGGATAAAAACCGAACAGCGGTTTCTTTTCGATCGGATCCAGTGCCAGGGAAGTCAGTTTCCCGTAGCTGACACATATATTTTTCCCATCGATATTCCTGCGTGCGCGGCAGAAACCGGTCTGTCCCTCCTGCAGGTGACAATGCCGCGGGCAGATGCGGCAGATGATCTCAGACATGCCGCGTGACCTCAAAGCGCTCAATGACCAGGTCTTCGTCATCCGGATCGATCCTGCCTTTGGAACAGGCGATCTCGATCTGCTCTTCCACGGAATCAACACCGTCGAGATCGGGCAGGAGCACACCGCGCCTGCCGTGTGCGGAGACGATGATGCCGTATTTCTTCACATCGAGCTCTGAACGGTCGGAAATGCGCTCCGGTTCTTCCAGCACATCAACGTTGATCTCCAGCCAGGGAAGCTCTTTTTCTTTTACAGGCGCGAAGCGCGGATCCCGCAGGACAGCGCTGTACGCATTTTCGATGATCTCCCGGGCGAGGGAATCCCTGACCGGTGCGATCGTGCCGATGCATCCGCGCAGGTCCCCGTGCTCATGCACAGAGACAAAACACCCGGCTCTTCTTTCAAGGAGTTCTGCCGGCAGATCATCCGGCATCGGCATGGTCCGGTTATGACGCACTGCATATGCGGCGGCTTCCCGGGCCAGCTTTACATAGATATCACTTTTTCCGGCTGTTTCCGCCAGTTTTTCTTTCTGTACCTGTTCATAGCGATCCAGGTAACGGCTGCTGTCGTCTTTTCCTTCAATGTCATAGGTGATGATGCCGTAGCCGACCCCGAACGGCGCTTCATGTGACAGCACATGTGCCTTGACAGCCAGACCGTCCAGTATGCCGGCCAGTATCACAAAGGAACGGTGTCCGCATTCCATGGCTTTATCCAGAAATACCGGTTCATAATCGAACAGTTCTTCAAACCTGCATGTTCCCATGGTCTTCATGATCCTGTCATCGTAAGCAGGTCCTTCAGGACGGTATCCGTACGGCCCGTCCTCTTTCTGGCAGTGCGCCAGGTCTCCGCTCGCGATCACGGCGACCCTGCGGTTCAGTTTTTCCGCTGTCTTTGCGATATACTGTCCGAGCTCATAATGCATGGGAAGGGGAAGACCGCTGAGCCCGATGCGTACCAGACGGTAATCGGTATAACACTGGTCGAGGAAGTAGAGCGGGACCATCGTGCCGTGATCCAGTTCCTTTTCCCGGTCATATTCGGTTCCGCCGGGAAAATCATTTTCCCTGAGAAGCCGGGTCAGTTCGGAAGTGAACTCTGTATCGTAATTCTTTTCAAAAGCTACGCGGGATGCACGGAAACGTCCCATATCGCCGTATGCCTTACTGCCGGAAGAAATATTGAAATAATCCCTGTACATGACAGCGTGAGGAGATAAGACGATTATGGTTTCCGGAGCGGCGTCACGGACTTCGGCGGAAGCGGTGCGGAATGCGTCGAGTGTATCCTGCATTTTCCTTTCTTCCCCTCTGCCTACTTCGGCAAGGGCAATCGGGGGATGCGGTATCATTATGGCTTTTACGATCATGGAAATACCTCCTGATATTACTAAAAACATACTATCACAAAGCAAATCCGCAGAGGACCTTTTACGAACTGTTTATCCGTGCAATAATTAAATTAAAGTTAGACCGTATGCCGGAATTTCGCAGTGATCTTCCGGGAAAGGGGATCTGTATGATTGATGAATATGTCAAAGCAAAGAAACTGGCCGATCAGGCAGTGCGGAAAGCGGTGCTGAAAGGGGAATATCCCTATCTTCCTGCTCTGGAGGACATTCTTTCGGAAGAGGATATGTCAGCTGCTGTTTCCCTCGGACTGATGGAAATACCGCTGGATTCCGTGGCAGGAACGAAAACAAAAGCAAGACAGAATGTCTTTGCGCTGAATTTCCTGCCTTGTGCAGAACGGGATTCCGAGTTTGCGATGAAATGGAATTCCCTGTATGAAAGTCAGGAAGAAGAGGGTATACGCGATCCGATCCTTGTCTGTGAATACAAACGGAAATTCTATGTTGTCGAAGGCAACAAGAGAGTCTCCGTCCTGAAGTATCTGAATGCCGTGGTGGTCACGGCTGATGTCAGGAGGATCCAGCCGAAAGACAAAGACCCGCTGGATGAGGAATTTGCGGAGTATTTCCGCGCTTCCGGATTATACATCCCGCTGATGACAAAAGCGGGAAACTACCGGCAGCTGACAAAGATCATGGGGGAGAAGGAAGGACAGAAATGGGATGATAAATCTGTCCGTTCACTGACAGCCTCATATTATCAGTTCCGGAATGCCTGGATGCGGAGATTTGCGGATGAGATGGAAATGTGCGGCGATGCATT
>CACZPD010000053.1 GCA_902782955.1 uncultured Erysipelotrichaceae bacterium | reverse complement strand
GCCCGTGAGATCACGGTCGTGGATGATATCGAAATGAAAATGCGCGCTCTGGACGGCGAGGAATTTGAAATCCGGAAAGGTGACCTGATGATCACGACAGGCGGCGAGCCGACAGGTATCGCAGGCGTCATGGGCGGTGAGGAGAGTATGATCGACGAAGAGACCAAAGGCATCTTCATTGAAGCAGCACATTTCTCACATGTCTCCGTACGCCGCACATCGATCCGCCTGAACCTGATCACGGAAGCTGCGCAGAGATTCACAAAGGGAATCGAACCGTGTTCCATGCAGAAAGCTGTGGACCGTTCTGTCCAGCTCCTGCAGGAATATGCAAACGCATCCGGTTTTGAAGAAACAGTATTTGCCGGTGTCAATGATTACAAACCGGTCGTTGTAAAAGAAACCCTGTCCCACTGCAACGCGCTGCTGGGAACATCCTTCACAATGGATGAGGTCGCGGAAACGCTGAAATGGCTCGATTTCAGCCCGGAGATCAACGGTGATGAGATCACATGCCATATCCCGAGTTACCGCACGGATATCGAAAGACCGGCAGATATTGATGAAGAAGTCATCCGCCTGCTCGGATTCGACGCGCTCGGCTCAACACTGCCGTTCATGGAAGCGACAGTCGGTCAGCTTACACCGGCGCAGAACTGCCGCCGTGTAACCAGAAATACGATGATGAGCTTCGGACTGAACGAGATCGTAACCTATACGCTTGTTTCCGAAGAATATGTAAATGACATGTACAGCGGACTGGCAGACCCGATCGCGCTGGCTTCCCCGATGAGTGAAGCAAGAGCGTATATCCGCAACGGTCTGATCAATTCCGTACTGGAATGCGTGCAGTACAACCGTGCCCACCAGAACTATCAGAATGCGTTCTATGAGATCTCCAAGGTCTACGGCAAAAACAGTGAAGAAGAACGTCTCGCGGTGGTGCTGGATGGTGACTTGATCCAGGATAAGCTGCACCAGATCACGGAAAAAGGTGATTTCTATACGATGAAAGGCATCCTGACAGCGTGGCTGGAGAAATGCGGCTACAACGCAAGAAGGATCCATATTACGGAAAACAAAACGGATACGGAACACTTCCATCCTTACCGCAGCGCGGAAGTACGTCTGGACCGCACACTGCTCGGTGTTTTCGGTGAATTACATCCGGTCTATGCCGCGAAGTTTGACCTGAAGCGTGTCGTTTATGCGGAACTCAGCATAGATGCGCTGTGGAAAAATAAGCCGACCAAAGTGCGTTTCAATGCGATCAACCGTTATCCGAGCGTATCTCGTGATATCGCCCTGGTCACTGACCGGAACGTATCCGCGCAGGAACTCGTGGATGTGATCGAAAAGACAGGCAGAAAACTTGTCAGGGATACAGAGATCTTTGATGTTTATGAGGGTGAGCATATCGGGAAAGGCAAAAAGTCCGTCGCACTCAGGATCACTTATCAGGCAGCCGATCATACGCTGAAAGATGATGAGATCCTGGAAATGCACAACAGCATTCTCGCGGCTCTGAACAAGAAGACGGGAGCGCAGCTCAGAGGATAAAGGAACCGCTGTCCGGAAAACAAAACCGGATCCGAAAAAGAAAGGCAATGAAAACATAAGGAAAGAACTTATGAAACATTGCCTTTTGTCAAATCGATATCCATAAGGGCATGAAAGACCGTCCTGCCGCTGATTTTGAATCAGCGAAATATGTATTGACTTAAAGAGAACTTTAACGAATAGTATGTAAATAGAAAACGGAGGATGATATGTATAAGATTCTGGAAAGAAAAGAACTGAATCCTACAGTAACGCTGATGCGGATCGAAGCACCGCTTGTTGCCGCAAAGGCACAGCCCGGCCAGTTCATTATTATCCGCGCAAATGCAGAAGGAGAAAGAATTCCTCTGACAATCGCGGATTATGACAGGGAAAGCGGAAGCGTCACCATCATCTTTCAGGTAGTCGGCGCATCCACCATGTGTCTCAACAGTCTGAAAGAAGGCGAATATGTGCAGGATTTTGCCGGTCCTCTGGGCCGTGCGACCCATACCGAAGGCCTGAAAAAAGTCGCTGTTGTCGGCGGCGGCGTGGGCTGTGCGATCGCGTATCCTGTTACCAAAAAACTCTTTGAGCAGGGGACGGAAGTACATGCCATAGCGGGATTCAGAAATAAGGATCTTGTCATCCTGGAAGAAGAATTCCGCAATAACAGCACCCGGTTTATCCCGGTAAGCGATGACGGCAGCTGGGGTGAGAAGGGTCTTGTTACAGATGCCCTGAAAAAACTGATCGAGGCAGGGGAAGAATATGATGAAGTCATCACGATCGGACCGCTGATCATGATGAAATTCGTCTGTGCCCTGACAAAGGAATACGGAATCAAAACAGTCGCGAGCATGAATCCGATCATGATCGACGGAACAGGAATGTGCGGCGGATGCCGTCTTACAGTCGGCGGGGAAACAAAGTTTGCCTGCGTTGACGGTCCGGAATTTGACGGTCACCTGATCGATTTTGACGAAGCGATGAGCCGCGGCAGAATGTATGCGGCATTTGAGGCAAAGGCAAGGGTTGAAGCCTGCCGCCTGCTGAACGGGAAAACAGGAGGATAACAGAATGGCTATTGATCCGAAAAAGCATGAAATGCCGGTACAGGATCCTTCCGTACGGGCACACAATTTCAACGAAGTAGCTCTTGGTTATACAGCTGATATCGCAGTCGCGGAAGCACAGCGTTGCCTGAACTGCAAAAACAGGCCATGCGTTTCCGGCTGCCCGGTAAACATCCGCATCCCGGAATTCATCGCAAAAATGAAAGAGGGAGATTTCGAGGGCGCATATCAGATCATTTCCGTAGACAGCTCCCTGCCGGCTGTATGCGGTCGTGTCTGTCCGCAGGAATCACAGTGCGAAAGCAAATGTACGCTTGGCATCCATTTTGAACCGGTCGGCATCGGCAGACTCGAGCGCTTCGCGGCAGACTGGCACCGTGAGAATGTCCAGGTGCCTGCCGTCAAGCCGGAAAGCAACGGTCATAAAGTTGCCATCGTCGGTTCGGGTCCTTCCGGTCTGACATGTGCCGGCGACCTGGCAAGAAAAGGATATGAAGTAACGATCTTTGAAGCACTGCATACACCGGGCGGCGTACTGGTATACGGCATTCCGGAATTCCGTCTGCCGAAAGCGATCGTCGCGAAAGAAGTCGAAGGTCTGAAGGAACTCGGTGTCAAAGTCGAGACCAATGTCATCATCGGAAAAACACTTACAGTCGATGAACTGCATGATATGGGTTTTGAAGCAATCTATATCGGTTCCGGCGCGGGACTTCCGAGTTTCATGAATATACCGGGTGAATCCCTGAACGGCGTATATTCCGCAAACGAATTCCTGACCCGTTCCAATCTGATGAAAGCTTATCTGGATGATCCGCAGACACCGATCATGAAGGGCGGAAAAGTAGCGGTAGTAGGCGGCGGAAATGTTGCGATGGACGCTGCCAGGACAGCTCTGCGTCTCGGCGCGGAAAAAGTATATATCGTTTACCGCCGCAGCATGGAAGAGCTTCCGGCCAGAAAAGAGGAAGTGGAACATGCCGAAGAGGAAGGAATCGAATTCCATCTTCTCTGCAATCCGGCCAAGATCCTCGGCTATCAGAATCCGGATGACAGGAGAGATCCGAAGAACGGATTTGTCAGAGGGATGAGATGCATCCATATGCAGCTGGGAGAACCGGATGAAAGAGGCAGACGCCGTCCGTATCCGATCGAAGGCTCCGAGTTTGAATTGGAACTCGACTGCGTCATCATGGCAATCGGTACATCACCGAACCCGCTGATCCGCAATACGACGGAAGGACTGGATGTCAACCGCAGAGGCGGCATCATCGTCGATGACAACGGCAAGACATCCCGTGAAGGTGTTTATGCCGGCGGTGACGCCGTAACAGGCGCTGCAACAGTCATTTCAGCGATGGGTGCAGGCAAAACAGCCGCTGCCGCGATCGACGAATACCTGAAAAACAAATAATAATCTGTGAGGCAATCTTCCGGTTGCCTCTTTTTCTCTGTACAATAACAAAAAAGGAGTGTGCTCATGATACGTATTGCGATCTGCTGCGGCGGCGGGTTTTCATCATCTGCCCTCGCTGCCCACCTGGAGAAGGAAGTTCAGGAAAAGAATCTTTCCGACCGGGCAACATTTATTTTTATACCTATTTCCCTGCTTGCAAAAAGACAGGACGAAGCGGATGTGGCCATGGCCTGTCCGCATACGGAATGGAAAGTAAAGGAAGACAGCAAAAAAGGACTGTATCATATCCCGGTCACGATCATTCCGCCGCGTCTCTACGGACTTATGCCGGCCGATGATTTCGTGGATGATGCGGAGGATATTCTGGAGCTCTGGAAACAGGGCGGCACCAACATGATGACATTTCCGGATGAACCAAGACCGCTGGCTGTGAGAAGGACAGTCTCCCACAGAAGATGGCTGAAAGGGGAGAGCAAGGAATTCAAATAATAAAAAACGGACATCATGTCCGGTTAAGACTATCATAATCCGCCTAATCCGCGGTGTCCGTAAACAGGATGCCGGTCCAGTTCTGTTTCCAGGGAACTGAATTCCTCGTCACTCAGGATGACATCGGCGGCATTCAGGTTTTCGATAATGCGTTCTTTATTCTTGGATCCGGGGATCGGTACGACATTCGGATATTTATGCAGCATCCACGCCAGAGAGATCTGGGCAGGTGTTGCATTTTTCTTTTCCGCAAAACTTCTAAGAAGATCCACGATCGGCTGATTGCCGGCAATGTTGGCCTTTGAAAGCTGCGGCACCCGGTTGCGGACATCATCGTTTTTCTCAAATTTTGTTTCCGCTGTGATCTTTCCCGAAAGAAGACCGCTCGCGATCGGTGAGAACGGAACAAACCCTATATCGTTTTCCGTACAGAAGGGGATGATGGATTCTTCACTGTCCCGTTCCACCATGGAATAGATATTCTGTACGGCAGAAAGCGGTGTGACTTTCTGCGCTCTTTCAATGACCGGAACATCGACCTGTGACAGACCCCAGCCGCGGATCATTCCTTCATCGATCAGCTTTCCCATAGCTTCCGCTATTTTTTCGACCGGGATGCTTCCCATCCGGTGAAGATAATAGAGGTCAACATAGTCTGTCTGCAGGCGTTCACAGGAAGCTTCCAGATGGCTGCGCATTGCCTTATATACATCTTCAAACGGCGTGATCCGCAGGAAAAGTTTCGTTGCGATCACAACGTTTTCACGGACATCCTTCAGCGCTTTTCCTACGATCTTCTCATTGTGTCCGATGCCGGACAGATTCGGACTGTATACTTCTGCTGTATCAAAAAATGTACAGCCGTGCGCATATGCATTCCGTATCGCTTCAATACTGTATTCTTCCGTGGGAATCTTCCCGTAACCGTGCGAAAATGCCATGCATCCCATACCGACAGCGGATACTTCAATATTACGAAGTTTTCTTGTTTTCATAGTGTCCGTCTCACTTTCCTTTTCCGATTGCAGTATAGCTGCAGGCTATTGATAATACAAATAAAAAACATCAATAATCCATTTAAATGTCCAATCATTTTAAACTGTGTGTAAATATATATGGGAGTATCTGCAGAATCGTGCGTATACCGTATGTACTGTATATCTGAAACAGATGTTGATTATGAGAAACCCCTATAAATCTGAAAATGGTACAATATTTTCAAGGCAGGTAAGCTTATGAAAATACTCCGGGCTGTTTTTTCACGTACAACATTTATGATCCTGATGGTTCTGCTGGAACTGCTGATCCTCTTTTCGGTCTTTCACTGGTTCGGCGCACAGGCAGCGTGGATCGAAGAGGTACTCAGGTTTTTAAGCGGCATCATCGTCCTGAGCATCATCAAAAACAGCAGGCATCTTTCCTCCGACATGATGTGGATCGTGGCCATCATGCTTTTCCCGATCCCGGCTACAGCCATCTATATCCTGCTTGATGCAAATATGATCAGCAGCCGCACCATGTGGAATCTTGTCAATTCCACCAAAGATGCGCAGAAATATTACAAACAGGATCCTGCTGTATCTGAAGAACTCAATCAGAGCGCGCCGGAACTGCGCGGACAGTTCCGCTATATTTCCGACAGTGCAGGCTTTCCTTTTTACCGCAATACCGGCTTTGATTATTACGGTCTGGGGGATACCGGATATCCTGTCATGCTTGAAGAAATGTGGAATGCGAAAAAGTATATTTTTCTGGAATACTTCATCATTGAAGAGGGAAAGATGTGGAACGGCATGCTGGAGATACTGGAACAGAAAGTCAAAGAGGGACTGGATGTCCGTGTTATGTATGATGATCTGGGATCCTTCATGACGCTTTCCGCCAGCTATGCGAAGAAACTGGAAGAAAAGGGGATCAAATGCATTCCTTTCAACCGGATCAACCCGATCATCGGCATCATCATGAATCACCGCGATCACAGAAAGATCATGGTCATCGACGGGAAAACAGCTTTCTCGGGCGGTGTGAATCTTGCGGATGAATATATAAACGTCAAGATGAAGTGCGGTCACTGGAAGGACAATGTCATCCGGATCAAAGGTGAAGCGGTATGGTCATATACCGTTATGTTCCTGACGCACTGGAATGCTTTGACGAAAGATGCTAAAGATGAGGATTTCGAAGTGTTCCGTGCGCAGACGGAACCGGGCGAACCTGACGGCTTTATCGCGGCTTACGGCGAAACCCCGCTGGATACCGAGATCACAGCACAGGATATTTATATGGGTATTCTGAATCAGGCCAATGATTACTGTTATATCTATACCCCGTATCTGATCATTGATACCGAACTGATCAATGCGCTGATCCTCGCTGCCAGACATGGTACGGACGTCCGTATTATGACGCCGGGCATTCCGGATAAGAAACTGGTATGGATGATCACAAGATCCTACTATAAGCAGCTCATCGAAGGCGGCGTGAAGATCTATGAATACACACCGGGTTTCGTACATTCCAAAGTCTTCGTGTCCGATGACAGGATTGCGACGGTCGGAACAGTCAACCTGGACTACCGCAGTCTGTACCTCCATTTTGAAAACGGCACTTACCTGTTTGGATCAGGAAAAGTCCTGGATGTGAAAAAAGACTACCTGGATGCAATTGAAAAATCACATCAGGTAACAGCTGATGAATGTCATGCCGGTCCGCTGAAATCGTATTTCATAGCTGTACTTCGTCTGTTTGCGCCGATGATGTAGAAGCGGATAAAGAAAATATCCTGATGCCATGCATCAGGATATTTTTTGCTTATTCACACATGAGATAATCTCTGATCTCACCAAGTCTTTCAGCTGCGGCATTTCTTCCCAGGCGGTATACGCGCTCAAGTTCAGCCGGATCTTTTTCGATCCTTCCGATCCCCAGGGGGGCATCAGGCCTGATCACAAGTGCCTTGCCTTCTTTTTCACGGGTTCTGATCATATCCATCTGGTCATTGTATACCAGATGCCTGTTCGCCATTGCCTTGATGACAGCAGGGTATTTCCTCAGCATGATGCGGATGAGCGGCAGTGCTGCGCTTTTCTTTTTCCGGTATCCTTCCGGCTGTGTCAGGATGATGATATTCCGGTCATATCCAATGCTTTCCATATATTCAAAGGGGACAGGGCAGGAGATGCCGCCGTCAAGTAGTTTCAGACCGTCAACGGATACGATCTTCGAAACGACAGGCATCGAAGCGGACGCCCGCATCCATTCAATATCGGATCTGCCGCCGTCCGTACATCTGTGAAAGACAGGTTCGCCTGTCCGGATATCTGTCGCGCCGATATAGAACTCCATCGGATCATTACGGAAGGTCTCTGTATCAAAAGGATCCAGTATTTCCGGGAGTGTGCGGTAACAGAACTCTGCCCCGAACAGATCACCTGTTTTGATCAGTGAGCGGATACTGCAGTAGCGGGGATCCCGGCAGTATGTTGTGTTGTAGCGCAGCGGTCTTCCGATCTGGTGTGATTTATAATTGCAGCCAAATACCGCACCGGCGGATATGCCGGCAGCGCCGTCGAAAACAATACCGTTTTCCATCAGGACATCGATTACACCGCATGTAAACAGTCCGCGCATGGCCCCGCCTTCCATGATGAGTCCTTTTTTCATGATTGCGTTCTCCCATTCTTCCGGGACTATAGACCCGGAACATGCATATTATACCCCGGTATAGATGCGAAGAAGTTTTTTGTGCTCTTTATTTGCTTTGAAACATGAATGAAGATGGATTCGGGTCATGGTTTCTTTCCATATGATATACTTGATTAAGAAAGAAAAACGGTTTTCTGCCGCGAGGAGAAATGTATGGAAGTCAAAAAATGGACGTATGAAGAATATCCGGAATACAAAAATGAGGAATTTCCTGTTATTCAGACTACAGGAGATGAAAGAGGAGTCGTTTACCTGAAGGATGTGGAATACGCAAACGTAGACGGATATCCGCTTCACCTGCAGATCCTGATCCCGTATTCCCGGAATGGAAAAGAAGGACCGTTCCCGTGCTTCGTTTATGTGCAGGGAAGCGCCTGGAAAAAGCAGCATATCCATCACGGTGTCCCGCTTCTGGCAAGGATGGCGGAAAGGGGATATGTCTGCGCGATCGTCGAATACAGACATTCGGGAATCGCTTCATTTCCTGCCCCGGTCATCGATGCGCTGAATGCAGTGCGGTTTATGAAGAAACATGCGTCGGAGTACAACGCTGACAGTGAACGCGTGATTCTGGCGGGCAGTTCTTCCGGAGGCCATACCGCTGTATACGGAGGTTTCCGTCATAATGATGATACGGAGGAGAACCTGTTCCCCGGCATCAGCGCGGAAGTATCAGGAATCATCAATTATTACGGTTCCACCAGCTTCATGTTTGATTACAGCAATCCCTCCACGCCAAATCACTGCATGCCGGATTCGCCGGAAGGAATGGAAGCGGGCGGCATCAATCTCAATGAAAACGAGGAGATGCGCCGTGCCATGTCTGCGGAGTGCAACATCGATGAATCCACGGTGATTGCACCGATGCTGATATTCCACGGCACAAAAGACAGGACCGTGCATCCGGAGTGCAATGAACGGCTGTATACACAGATGAAGAAAACAGGACATGATGTGACCATGTACCTGATCGGCGGTGCGGATCACGGCGGATCTGAATTCTGGACACCGGAAGTCATTGATACCGCAGATGCCTTCATGAAAAAATGTTTTGAGAAATAAAAATTTCAGGTTTACCTGAAATTTTTTATTTCACTCCTTTTTTGATTTTTGTATTCTGCAGATCCACATCGTACTGGGTATGCATCATGCTGGCAGATTCATGTCCGGCTTCCTCAGGTGTCATGGTTCTGTATTTTCCGCATGTCCATTCTTCCAGCATTTTGGATCCTCCTGCGCAGAAGAAGGCCACATGGAAATCCTCCTTGACGGTAAGCGGTCTGCCCCATGCACTTTCCATGATCCTTTTCCCGGTATTGTATGTGTACTTGTACATAAAATCCCGGTAGGAATCATATCCGATCGTATCATACATGGACAGCTCTTCCGGGTGCTCACGCGAGAAACGGAACAGGCGGGTGAAAAGGTCTTCCAGATTCAGACAGTCTTTGTCATTGATTGCCGAATCATACATATCCTTGCAGCGTGCGTTCAATACGTCCGCTTTGTTCTGGAAATAGCGGTAAAACGTTGTTTTCCCGACCTCCGCCTTATCCATGATCATGGTTACTGTCACATCTTCGTAACCGTACTCAAAAACAAGTTCCGAAAATGCATCAATGATTCTTCTTCTGGTCCATTTATTCATATGCTGCTCCAATATTACCTTCATTATAAGCGGACATTGAGATTCCTGCATTGAAAAGAATAATAATGATAGAATATTTATATATGGTTTTATGCGGGAGGAAATGATGATTAAGGAAGAGAAAACAAGGCTTTACATACAGGCAGGACTTTTGCTGCTTGCCGCTGTTCTTTCGTTTACTCTGCTCAAAAGCTTTGCGACATCACGAGCCTTTACGGCAGATAAGGTCGAATATCTTGATCAGAAGCGGAATACGATCATGGAAATCACTGCCGCTTCAACAGCAGCTTCCGTGGCGATCACCGTTCTGCCCGGGGATGCGGGAAGTCCGATCGCTGACAAACTTGCAGATGTCAGCACATATTCCCTGATCGTTCTCTGTGCGATCTTTCTCGAAAAATATCTGCTGTCTATAACGGGAATTGCCGCATTTCAGATCCTGGTTCCCACAGCCTGTATTATTCTTCTCGTAAATCTGTTTTTACGGAAAGAAAGGTGGCTGAAGCTGGGTGTTCGGATGGTTCTGCTTGCCGCGGTGGTTTTTACAGTAATACCTGTCAGTGTCGGAGTTTCCAGAACAATCGAAAAAACCTATGAAAATTCCATACAGGAAACAATCGATTCCGCCAAGGAAAGCACACAGGAGATACAGGAAAACGCAAAGGATCAGAACCTTCTGGATAAGTTCCTGAATACAGTCGGAGGCGGAGTTTCGAGTGTTCTGAAGAATTTCGAGGGCATTTTGAACCGGTTCATCGAAGCTATCGCTGTTCTGATCGTCACGTCTGCCGTTATACCAATTCTTGTTATGATCTTCTTCATCTGGCTGGTCAAGGCAATACTGCAAAGTATTACAGATATTCCGCTGGATCCCCTGAAAAAACTGGGAATCTATCACACACAGGAGTAAAAGAAAAAACCGTTCACTTCAATGATGTGAAACGGTTTTTTTGAAGACTCATGCATTGATCAGATAAGAAAGATAGGGAATCGCCTGTTCGAAATTGACACCGTATGTGTTGTGGTTTTCTTCCGCAAGGGTAAGGCGGATGCTTTCCCTGACAAATTCACATGCGATACGGAGCGCGTCGTCCAGACTTCTGCCGTTGACCATTGCACCGAGGAATGTACTTGCCCAGAGGTCGCCTGTACCGTGGAAATGCTGGATCTCTTCTTTTGTTTCGTAGTAATAATATGTATCGTTGCCGCTGTCATATGCATAAGCACCGAGACAGTTTTTATTCAAAGAGATACCGGTCAGGATCGCGGTTTTTGTGCCGAGTTCAGTCAGTTTCTTCAGAACATCGCGGACATACGCTTCGTCATAGTTGTCACCAACGTACGGAATACCCAGCAGGAAGCTCGCTTCCGTCAGGTTCGGGCAGATAATGTCAGCTTTGGCACACAGTTTCGCCATTTCGGCAGGGAATTCCTCCGGGAATCCGACATACATTTTCCCATTGTCTGCCATACACGGATCAACGAGTTTGATCTGTGTCGGGAAGGCATCGAACAGCTGTGATGCCAGATCGAGCTGACGCAGGGAACCGAGATAACCTGTATACAGTGCTTCGAAAGAAAAACCTTCTTTTTTCCAGTGTGAAATGATCGGATCGATCTCATCCGTCAGATCATGAAATGTGAAATTCTGAAACATGGTGTGGGTGGAAAGAACAGCAGTCGGGATCACTGCAGCTTCAATTCCCATGGCAGATATGACAGGCAGGGCAACCGTCAGGGAGCATTTTCCGACACAGGAGATATCCTGCATTGTTGCAATACGTTTCATAAATCACCTCCGATTTAGTGACAATCATACAGCGAACAGACACGGCTTGCAACAAAAAGGTATGCCATTATGACAGGCTCTGTACAAAATAATCGCTTTGTATCCGCATGTGACATGCAATCTCATGTATAATAATAGACTGAAAGAAGGAATCAATATGGATTTTCAGGGAAAGAGAATACTGGTAATCGGTCTGGCCAGAAGCGGCATGGCAGCGATCCGTCTGCTTGTGAAGCTCGGTGCCGATCAGATCACCGTGACAGAAAAAAAAGAAATAAAAAATAAAGATGAACTAACGGCGCTTGGCGTTGCATGTGTTCCGCAGACAGATGAGGTTTTCGCGGAATCCTATGACCTCGTCATCAAAAATCCGGGAGTTCCGCCGGTCAGCCCGTTCATCGTGGATATGAAGAAGCGCGGTATTCCGGTTATCACTGAGATCGAACTCGCATATCAGGTCAGCCGTCCCCAGCATTACGCTGCGATCACAGGCACAAACGGAAAGACCACGACAACAACCCTTGTCTATGAATTTCTGAAGAAAGCATATGGGGAAAAAGCACATGTTGGCGGCAATATCGGAACCCCGCTGTGTGAACTCGTTCTTGAACATAATCTCCTGGAAGAAGAAGGTCATTATATTTCGCTTGAGATCAGCAATGCCCAGCTGGCTGATATCATTTCATTCCGTCCGGAAACTTCCGCGATCATGAACCTGACACCGGATCATATCGATTTCATGGGCGGACTGGATGCCTATTATCGTTCCAAGACCAGGGTATACGAGAATATGAAGGATGATGATACGTTTATCCTGAACGCGGATGACCCGGTCCTGAAAGAATATACGGAAAAATATCCGGTTCCCTGTAAGTGCATGACGATGTCGCTTGAAAAATGTGACACAGATGCTTATATGAAAGACGGTTATATGTTCATCAACGGGGAAAAGCTTCTCGATGTTTCCCGTGTCTGTGTTCCCGGTAAGCACAACCTGCAGAATATCCTGATCGCTGCATGCCTGGCTAACAGACTCGGTGTCAGCGCCGGGGATATCCGCGAAGTTGTCTATGCGTTTAAAGGCGTTGAACACCGGATCGAATTTGTCCGGGAGATAAACGGTGTAAAATACTACAATGATTCCAAAGGCACGAATACCGACGCAACGATCACCGCGCTGAAATCATTTGACAAAGGAGTGATCCTGCTTGTCGGAGGATTCGAAAAAGGCCTGTCCATGGATGAAATGAAAAAACATCTCGGATGTGTCAAAAACGTGATCGGCTTTGGCGCTTCCGGACGGCGCATTTCCACGGATCTTGTCGGGGAGGATGCCATTGTGGTGGAGAATCTGGAACAGGCTGTAGCGAAAGCAGCCGGCCTGGCTGAAAGCGGGGATATTGTCCTGCTTTCACCGACGACTTCATCGTTTGACCAATACTCCTGTTTCGAAGAGAGGGGAGAACACTTTAAAAGGATCGTTAATGCATTATGAAAAATGAAAGCAGTTATATCGGTATCTTCGATTCGGGAATCGGTGGACTGACTGTCGCCAGAAGCGTTTTCCGGCTGATGCCGAATGAAAATATTATCTATTTCGGGGATACGGCACATCTCCCGTACGGCACAAAGTCGGATAAACAGATCCGTGAGTATGCTGTCAATGATGTGACATTCCTGAAGAATTTTGATATCAAAGCGCTTGTGATCGCATGCAACACTGCCGATTCGGTTGCGAGGGAAACGCTGGAAAAGAAGTTTCATCTTCCGATTTTCGGCGTTATCGAACCGGCTTCCAAAAGAGCTGCAAAGATCACCAGAAACGGACGGATCGGGATCATGGCGACGAAAGCAACGGTCAATTCCCATGCCTATGACAGGATGATCCGAAAATATAATCCCGATGCGCAGGTCTTTTCACTGGCATGTCCTCTGCTTGTCCCGTTGGTGGAAAACGGAAGATATCAGAAAGATGATCCGGTTGTAAGACTTGTGCTGTCAGAATATCTCGAGGAGCTGAAGAAAGAAAATGTGGATACCATCGTTCTAGGATGTACGCATTATCCGCTTCTTGAGGAAGCTGTCCGCTCACTGGTGCCGGAATTATCTGTCATCAGTTCTTCCGAAGCGGCGGCGAGGTCCCTGAAAGCGGGACTGGAAGCGGAAGGCCTGCTGAAAGAGACAAGCGGCAGTATCCGCAGATATTACGTAAGCGACGACGCGGAGCATTTCAGGGAAAACGCCCTGATCTTCGTGGGCGATCAGCTTCGCGGAGAGGTAGAACAGGTTACGGTGTAAATGACTGAAATCACGCAGAAGAAATCAGATAAAATGGATATCGTGAACGGGCCGCTGGTACGGAATATGCTTTATTTCGCATGGCCGATCATGATCGCCAATATTCTGCAGATCACATTTCACATGGCTGATACGATTGTTATCGGGAGATTTGCGGGCCAGCAGGGACTGGCAGCTGTCGGGACATCCGGACCCGTAACAATCTTTTTTATGTGGGGACTGAACGGGCTGTCTGTCGGGGCGAATGTTCTCATTTCCCAGCTGATCGGGGAAAAAGCCGGAGAAAAGGTCAGAAACGCGGTGTTTTCTGCTGTAATGATCGGACTGGTATTCGGCACAGCCATCAGTGTCTTCGGTTTCTCTGCGTCCGGATTACTGATGAAAATGCTCTCCGTTCCGGCAGATATCATGCATGATGCGGTACTGTACCTGCGTCTGTATTTTCTGACCGGTATTGCCATCGGAGTCTATGATTTCTGCGCTGCTGTTTTGCGGGCTGACGGGGATACGAGACATCCGACACTGTATCTGTCCCTGGCAGGTGCCTTGAATGTCCTTCTGAATCTTCTCTTTGTAATCGTGTTTCATATGGGCGTTGCCGGTGTCGCGCTGGCGACGATCATTTCCCAGTATTTCTCCATGATCCTCATCATATACAGACTGCTGAACGAAAACAGCGTCATACGTCTGGATCTCAGGCGCAGTTTTGACCTGAACCTGGCCGGAAAAATGCTGCGGTTCGGTATTCCTTCGGCGCTGCAGAACCAGCTGTTTGCTTTCAGCAACATGGTCGTCCAGTCCAATATCAATACATTCGGTACTATATTTGTTGCCGCGAATACGGCAGCCAACGCAGTCGAGGAATATGTCTATGTATTCGTTGATGCCTTTCCGCAGGCATCGATCACATTCACATCCCAGATGTACGGGGCAGGTGAGCATGAACGGATCCGAAAAACGACAGTGACTGCATTCCTGCTCTGCGGCATCGGGGCATTCCTGCTCGGATGCCTGATCCTGGTCTTCGGAAAGGAACTGCTCGGTTTTTTCACAAAAGATCCGGAAGTTATATCGACCGGTATGATCCGTCTTCAGTGGGTAACATTCTTCCTGTTCATCAACGGGCTTCTGGATGTTATCGTAGGGAGTATCCGCGGCATGGGCTATGCGGTTCTTCCGACTGTCGTTACCTTGCTCGGTGTGTGCGGATTCCGTATTCTCTATCTTTTTACGGTATTCCGCAGATTTCCGACACCGCAGGTCCTCTACAGCTGTTTCCCGCTGAGCTGGGTCCTGACACTCGCTATTCAGTCAATACTCTGGCTCAGGGTATATAACAAGACCGGAAAGGAGAGGAGCGCATGAATGATTTCTCAAAAGGCAGTGTATGGAAGATCATAATGATTCAGTCTGTGCCGCTGATGTTTGCCCAGCTGGTGCATCTTCTGTACAACGTCGTTGACCGCATCTACATCGGTCATCTGCCGGGAATCGGCTCCATAGCGCTGACCGGCATCGGACTCTGCTTTCCCCTTACGACCCTGACGGCTGCGTTCACGAATCTGTTTGCGACCGGCGGCGCGCCGCTATTTGCCATTGCGCGCGGGGCAGGGGATGACAAACGGGCGGAAAAGATTTTGGGACAGGTCACAGGTATGCTGATGATCACGGCATTGATCCTGTTCTGTTTCAGTTGGATATACAGAAAAGGTATTCTGTACCTTTTCGGTGCAAGTGATGTTTCCTATGTGTATGCGGACCAGTACCTGAAGATCTATCTTCTCGGGACTGTGTTCTCTATGCTGTCGGTAGGGCTCA
Organism: uncultured Erysipelotrichaceae bacterium; assembly: GCA_902782955.1. The sequence continues at coordinate 2,578 of CACZPD010000053.1, read as the reverse complement.
ACGGGTTTATCAACGCTTCCGGTTATCCGAAAGCCGGAATGATGACGATCGTGATCGGGGCGTTTCTGAATCTGATCCTTGATCCTGTTTTCATCTATGTTTTCAAAATGGGAGTTGCCGGCGCGGCAGCCGCGACCGTACTGTCGCAGATGGTTTCCGCTTTCTGGGCAGTTTCATTCTTCCTGCGCACGGATTCCCCGTACCATATCAGGAAGGAATGGATGATACCGCAGCTTTCCGTTCAGAAGGAAATCATCCCGCTTGGATTTGCCGGATTTATCATGCAGGGAACCAATACCCTCGTCAATGTGGTATGCAATGTCATGCTGCGGCAGTATGGAGGTGACCTGTATGTCGGCATCATGACGGTTCTGAACTCCATCAGGGAAATTCTTTCACTGCCTGCACAGAGTATCAGCCAGGGAGCCCAGCCGGTGCTCAGCTATAATTTCGGCGCAAAGAAATACTCCCGCATTAAAAGCGGGATACGGTTTTCAACCTGGAGCATGATCATTTATACCCTTGCGGCATGGGCGGCGGTATTTATCTTCCCGCAGGCTATGATGTCGATATTCACGAATGATGCGGAAATGATCCGCGCGGGAACGGAATCCCTCAGATTGTACTTCTTTGGTTTTGCGTTTATGGCATTCCAAAGCAGCGGACAGTCCGTATTTACGGCCCTGCGCTGTACGAAGAGGGCGATCTTCTTCTCGCTTCTGCGCAAGGCCGTGATCGTTGCCCCGCTGACAGTTCTTCTGCCGGCGATGGGTTTTGGGGTAAAAGGCGTATTCCTGGCTGAGCCTGTTTCCAATGTTTTAGGCGGACTGGCATGCTTTATCGCTATGTATTTTACAGTTTACAGAAAGCTTCCCGAGGATGACATGGAAGCTGTTATATGAGGAGGAAACATGAAAAGACTGATAAGAATTTCAATATGTACTTTGCTTCTGGTACTGAGTGCCTGCTCAGGTGCAGGAAGTGCAGAAACCGAAAAAAAAGAACCGGCAGAACCGGAAACGATACATCATGCTGCGATCGTGATCAGGGATTACGGTACTGTCACCGTGGAACTGGACGGTCCGGCTGCTCCTGTAACAGTCAGAAATTTCATCAGACTGGCTCAGGCAGGATTCTATGACGGTCTGACTTTCCACAGGATCATAGACGGATTCATGATCCAGGGCGGGAAGCCGGATACTGTTGAAAAGATGGATATGTGTGAAACGATCACCGGTGAATTCACTGCCAACGGCTGGGAGAATACGATCCTGCATGTTCCGGGAACGATCTCCATGGCAAGGGCAGAGGATTATAATTCCGCCAGTTCCCAGTTCTTTATCATGGTCGGTGAAGCGCAGCATCTGGACGGATATTACGCCGCGTTCGGACATGTCACAGACGGTCTGGATATCGTGCAGAAGATCGCTTCCGATGCCAGACCGACCGATAATAACGGAACCATTCCGGCAGATGAACAGCCGGTGATTGAAACAGTAAAGATAATCGATTAGGCAAATATCTGGATGATCATCCCGGCCGCAAGGGAAACGGCGATGAGGAATCCGGATATTTTTAAATTTGCCTTCCAGTCCGGATTGACCCGGAAAAGTACAAGCAGGCCGATACCGGCATTTGCGAGAAGTCCTGCGCATACCGCACCGAATGGAATGACGTTTTCCAGATAAAGGGTCGTCAGGGTAATGGAAGAAGCACAGTTCGGAATGATTCCGATCAGGGTGCATAACAGAAGTGATTTGTTCGGATAATGGATGACCAGGTTCCGGATCGAATCCATACCTGCCAGTTCAATGATGCCGTTGAGGATCAATGTGATGACAAACAGCCAGGCAGTGATGGTAACGGTATGTTTCAGGGCAGAATGCAGAATGCCTTGTTCACATTCACAGTGTTCCCTTTCACAGAAGGAATCGATATCCCGCTTTTTCTTCGGGACCAGGAAATATACAAGATACCCGGCAAGACATGCCGTGATGAGTTTGACACAGAGGATCGGAAGAATCTTTGACCATGGCGCATGGCTTGAAAGCATGATCGGCAGCATCTCATCGGAAGTCGACAGGTATACGGCGATCAGGGTTCCCGCATGGATGATCCCGGTCGTATACAGATTGCTGGAAGCACTTGAAAAACCGCACTCCGGCACAAGTCCGAGAAGGCTCCCGAACAGCGGACCGAGGCGGTGATGCTTTTCCAGAATATGTACAAACCGGTGCTCCGCATGTGTTTCAAGCCATTCCAGAAACAGATATGTTCCGAACAGAAACGGCAGGATGCGGAGGATATCCAGTATGGTATCCAACAGAATATCGATCATAACGCGATCTTTCCTTCCAGACCTTCGGTATAGATGATTACCAGGCCGTTCTTTTCTGCGGAATGCGGATCCTCAGGTGCTTTTTCCTTGTCCATGATCCAGATGATATCGACCTTTTTGCCTGTTTCTGCTTCATAGGCTTCCACTGTCTTTTTCCCGTCTTCGACAGACATGGTGAAAAGGGCAGTGCTCAGACAGTCCGCCGCACCGGAATCTTCCGTGATGACAGTGACACTGCGG
>CACZPD010000052.1 GCA_902782955.1 uncultured Erysipelotrichaceae bacterium | reverse complement strand
TGTTTCCGGCCGTGCAGGAAAGAAAGGGTCTCCGCCAGATAGACATCGCCTTTGCGGTTGAAAGCGCCGTGATGGCTGCCTGTTTCAAAATCCGTGCGCTTATGATCCTTTATAGATTCACTCTGATACAGCAGATAGCTGTCCGGGAACGTATAGTAATCCGTATCGGACAATTCACATACCGGCAGCCATAATACCGTGAAAATGCTTAATAAAAGGATCACGATGCAGCATTCCCCCAGGGCAAATCCTTCAGTCAATGTACGCCTGTCCATTTACGACCTTCAGGGAACGGGAACCGTCGCATTTGATCTGTTCCTCGGTTAACAGGCCGGCGGAGATCAGGTCGGAAACGGACCCGGGGAATTCATCATATTCCAGCTTGTACTGCAGGATCGCCGCATCGCCGACTTTCTCCAGGGCTTTGCAGCCTTTTTTGTTTACGATGCCAAGCGTCTTCTGGATATTCGGTGTTGTAAGCAGGAACAGGATGGAAACGATCAGGATCACGATGGTCATTTCAAGTAAAGTAAATCCTTTTTTCAGTTGTTTTCGCATAAATGCCTCCTTTCAAATGTTCTGCAGTATCATCATCGGCATCATCAGGATCTGATAGATAAAGATGACCGCGCCGCCGATCATGCAGTAACAGAAGATCTGTATGCTTTTGGTCAGGATGCGGATCCGTTTTTTTGTGCGGATCTCTGTTACGCGCAGATATTCCTCCAGCATGCCTTCGGTATCCGAAGCGTACATGGCGATGCGGAAGAAATACTGCAGAAGATCTTCCACATAAACGCTGTCTACCGCCGCTTCAAGGGAAGTTCCCTTTTCCAGTGACGAATCCAGCTCCGACGCGATGAAGGATACCAGCGGTTCTTCCTTCAGTTCCTTCAGAACTGCCAGATTGCGTCTGGTTGCCGTCTCCCGCCTGAGGCATTCCAGAAAGTACAGGATGAACTTGCGGGACGCGATGCCGGTCAGGATGTTATGTCCGAAATGCTTTGTCACAAAACAATATGTCCGCGTGATGAACCGCCGGCGGGTAAAGATCCATATACAGAGACATAAGGCACCAAGCAAAACAGCGAGCAGTTCACTGACCAGGACAGTCCAGAACCGGAAGGAAGAAAACGTTCCGGTACCGCTCTGGAATGCCTGCATCAGTCCCATCATGGAAGGAAGCACAAAACGGTTGAACGCAAGGATGCCGAAGATCGTTGCGCACAGGAGGGAAACCGGATAGAACAATCCCTTCAGAAGGTTTTCCCGGTTCTGCTTTTCTTTGGATAACAGTCCGCAAGCCAGGTCAAGGCTGTCTTCAAAATTCATATAGCGCAGAAAAGAATCAAGATATTTCCTGATCTCCGGGGTGCAGTATCCGGCAAAAAATGACGCCGCTTTTTCTCCTTTCGCCAGGTGTGCGAGGATCGCCTCGATCGTTTCCGTGTTCTTCCGTGTGCGGATCACACGGAAGGTATCCGGCAGGGAAAACCCGTTTTTCATGAGGGAAGCGACTGCCCGGCAGTCATCATGTGTCAATAAGGTCTGCTTTGGCCTGATCTCCTTCGATAATATGTTCTTCAACCGCTCTCTGGATCCGGGCGGCAAGCGGAACGAAATTTTCGCTGTTTGTGTGTGTCCGGAAATAGTGCTGCACCTCCTTTCTGTCCATGATCTCGTAGATGCCAATCTTTTTCTGATCAGCGGTGGTATAGAGTCTCTGGCAGCTGACCCCGAGAAGCACATCCTGCAGCTGCAGAGGGGAGACGCCGAGTTCCTTCATACGCTCTATTGCGCCTTTGCAGCTGAAGCTGTGCAGGCTGGTTACCACCAGATGTCCGGTGAGGGCACATCGTACAGCCATCTCCGCTGCGGTGGAATCACGGATCTCACCGACCATGATGATGTCGGGATCCTGCCGCATCAGCTGCTTGATGCCTTCCGCGTAGGACAGGTGCGCGCGTTCATTGATCTGCAGCTGGATGTACTTGTTGTTTACGACTTCGACCGGGTCTTCCAATGTAAAGATCTTCTTGTTTTCACATGCGTTGAGCAGGGTATACAGACTGGTCGTCTTGCCGGAGCCGGTCGGACCGCTGAAGATAAACAGTCCGTTCCTGTGTTCCGTGATGCCGGCAAACCATGCGGTCTGTTCCGGATCATATGTGAGTTCCTCTATTTTCAGATCGGGATGATTGTTCAGGAGGCGCAGCACGCCGCTGGTCATGTGATAGCTGGAAACCACCGCGAAGCGAAGGGAAAGACGCTGCTGGTCAACCGTTTCCTCAAAACTTCCGGTCTGCGGTTCCATGGAATCCGAAATATCCAGATTTGCCCGGTACATCAGGTAGTAGAACAGACGCAGATCATCCGGATGATATTTCAGCCGTTTCATTTCCTGCCCGATGCGCATCTCTACCGTGACCCGTTCCCTGTTTCCCGGTGCAAAGCTGAAATGGATATCGCTGACATGATAAGCCAGGGCGATCCGCAGACATTCCGTTAACCTTTCCCGCATACTTCCTCCTCAACGGATACATTTGCACAATCTGCGGATTTTCATGAAAAATCACGCTACAATGATAAAAAGGAGAACGCCTATGCGTGTCAGTGAATCCTGTGCGGCATGTCTCTATGACAAACAGAGAAACCTTACCTGCGATCCGGAGTATCTCTCTGCAGTACGTACGATAATTGAGAACAGAAGTAAAACAGATACCGCACCGTATTTGATCTATCTATTCCGGCTGGAATATGAAAAACGGTTTGGAAAAAGCGAACCGTACAGGGAGATAAAGAGAAAGTACAATGATCTCGTGCTGGGTATGGAAAACAGATTGCGGGATCAGATCGAGGCTTCGGAAGATCCCCTGAAAACAGCCCTGCTTTATGCGCGGGCCGGGAACTACATTGATTTCGGCGCGATGAATGAAGTGGATGAGGATACCTTTCTGTCACTTCTTGACAGTGTTCCTTTCCGCCCGGAGGATGAACCGGTCATGGAATCCTTTTTCAATGACTGTGAAAAGGCAGGGCGATTCCTGCTGGTCACTGACAACTGCGGGGAGATCGTACTGGACAAACTGTTTCTGGAACAGCTGATAAAACATTATCCCGCCCTGCAGCTGCAGGTGCTTGTCAGGGGACAGGAAGTGCTGAATGACGCAACAGAAGAAGACGCGGTTTATACCGGTATGGACCAGCTGGCGGAGATCATACCGAATGGTCTTCCCATGGCCGGGACCGTATACGAAAGACTGCCGGAAAAAGCCAGGGAAGCCATGGACCGGGCAGATGTCATTCTTGCCAAAGGGCAGGGCAATTATGAAACACTTTCGCATCAGGGCAGGCATATTTTCTATTCGTTCCTGTGCAAATGCGATCTGTTTACGGAACGCTTCCGGGTACTGCCGCTGACCGGTGTATTCGCTGAAGAAAACAGAGAAAACTGATGTGGCTGATCCGGAAAATACGGTCTGCCTTTACAGTGTTCTGCATAATATAATAAAAGTAACATACATAATCATTAACCAAATCCCGAAACAATCATGAGGAGGAAATATGTTCCAAAGAAAGATCAGGCGATCTGATATGATCCGCTGTGTTTTGTGCGATGACGCACCCTGCACAAAAGCATGCGGAAAGATCGATCCTGCACGATTGCTGCGAAGTATGTGGTTTGACAATGAACAGTGCGCAGCTGCCGGCTTTCCGGAAGAAAATCCCTGCGCAAATTGTTCTGCACCCTGTATGGATGCCTGTGTGCGTCCGCGGGAAGTGAATATCAGAAATCTGATGACCCAGCTGCATGACGCAGTAAAACCGGGGCTGGATATCGATCAGCCTGCAGACGAAAGCCGGCTGCGCACAGAACTTTGCGGCATACCGCTGGAAAATCCTTTTATGCTGTCGTCTTCGGTCGTATCCAGCACCTACGATATGGTTGCCAGGGCATTCGAAGCCGGCTGGGCAGGCGCCTGTTTCAAGACCATCTGTTCGTTTGAGATCCATGAAGCCTCACCGCGTTTCTCCGCCCTGAAGGGTGACAACGGTACGATCATCGGATTTAAGAATATCGAACAGCTCTCCGATCACAGTGTCGCAGAGAATATGGAAGTATTCCGGCGTCTGAAAAAAGCTTATCCGCATAAATTCATTCTGGCGTCCATCATGGGTTCCAATGAAGCGGAATGGGAAGAACTGGCACGTCTGTGCGAAGAAAACGGTGCCGATGCCGTTGAACTGAATTATTCCTGTCCGAATATGGCGGACGGCGGACTCGGTTCAGACATCGGACAGATCCCGGAACTTGTGGAACTGTTTACCGCAGCCGCCAGAAGAGGCACATCCATCCCGATCCTGGCAAAACTGACACCGAATGTAACGAACATGTCGCCGGCTGCCGAAGCGGCAAGACGCGGCGGTGCGGACGGGATCGCCGCCATCAATACGATCAAAAGCATTATCGGTGTCAACCGGTATACATATCTCTCACAGCCGGCAGTGCACGGCAGATCCGCAGTCGGCGGATACAGCGGCAGTGCCGTCAAGCCGATCGCCCTCCGTTTTATCGCCGAACTCGGGAAGAACCCCGCCCTGGAAGGCATGCATCTGAGTGCCATGGGTGGGATCGAAAGCTGGACTGACGCACTGGAATTCATGATGCTGGGAGCGGGTACGGTCCAGGTAACGACGGCTGTGATGAAATACGGTTACCGTATTATCGACGATCTGAAATCCGGTCTGAATTATTGCCTGGCGGAAAAC
>CACZPD010000051.1 GCA_902782955.1 uncultured Erysipelotrichaceae bacterium | reverse complement strand
CAACAACACGACCCCCGATATTGATAAACTGTATGAATTTTTCCGGGCATTCCGGGATCATGGCTGCGATTATGTCTCCATGGAAGTGTCAAGCGATGCCTATTACAGAAACCGGGTGAAAGGAATCCTGTTTGACTGTTCTGTTTTTACGAATATCACCCCTGAGCATCTGAACACGCATAAGTCATTCGAAAACTATAAGGAATGCAAAAAGGACCTGTTCCGGAACACCAAAAAGGACGGCGTATGCGTGATCAACCGGGACGCAAAGTACTCTGAGGAATTTATGGAAGCGTCCGCCGGTAAAGTTCTGACCTACGGGAAAAGCGAAGACTGTGATCTGCGGATCGTTGACTGGAAGCAGAACGCAAAAACGACAGAGATCCTCTTCCGCTGGGAAGCGGAAACATTCCCTGTCGTTACATCCCTGCTGGGAGAATTCAATGTTTACAATCTGGCAGGCGCATTCCTCGCCCTTCTTGCAAACGGGTACTCCAAAGAAGAACTGATCCCGAAAATGAAGGAACTGGCAATAGACGGCCGTGTCGTCATGCTGGAAACAGACGCGGATTATTATGTGATGGTCGATTATGCCCACACACCAAACGGCATACAGAATATCTTTTCCCTCGTCAATACACTCGGCATGGATAAGATCTATGTGGTGATCGGCGCAGCCGGCACAAGAGATCCTTATAAGCGTCCGGATATGGGAAAAGCCGTCTGTGAAAATCCGAAGACCTACGGCATCTTTACATATGAGGATCCGCGTACGGAAGAACCGGCAGATATCTGCGCGGATCTGACATCTGCCATTCAGGACCGTGACAATTTTGAGATCGTACTGGACAGAGGTGAGGCGATCGAAAAAGCTGTCATGTATCTGAAGAAAAACGAGATCGCCCTGATCCTCGGAAAGGGAAACGAAGATACCGAAGAACTCAGAAACGGACCGATCCATTTCAATGATATTGAGGAAGCGTACAAAGCGATCAAAAAGAAGAATGAACAGAAAAAAGACTGACAAGTCCGCAGGGACTGATCAGTCTTTTTCATACTTGTATTCCGTTTTCGTTCCAATTTTGTTCGGATAGTTTTCATAAACAACGACAGAAATCAGGTTTCCTGCATTATCATACGTGTATTCGACGACCCTTTCATATCCGGTATCGCGGAAAGTTTCCTTCGTAACTTCCCCGAAGGAGTTATATTCGCGTTCGGCGCTGCTCTCCCCTTGCCGGGATATGGTTTTCTGCAGAGCTCCGCTGCTGTCATATGTATTCTCAATGGTCTCTTTGGCATAGACTACATCGTCTTCATAATATGTTACCGAAACAGGATTTCCATTCACATCATATTCATAAGCAGTCCTGTATCCGTCACTCCCAATCCGCCAGATGATCCTTCCTGCATCATCTTTCTCATAAGTGAAGGTTTCTTCCATCCACTCATCATCGTCCTGATATCCGTAGCGAGTCATGTTTCCGTCGCTGTCAAATTCCTGTTCCGCAAGAACCCACTTTTCATTACGGTCTGTGAGTTTCGAAGATCCATCAACGTTATAGACATAAGATTCTTCCGACACCAAATTGCCATCCTGATCTTTTGTGATCTGGCAGAGAAGTCTGTCCTGATCGTCATATGTACGTTCACCTTTCTGGACAAGATTTCCCTCACCATCATAAACCGTAAAAGAAGTATACAGGCTCCTTTTTTCTTCCGGAGCCGCCTGTCTCTCTGCCCCGCATCCCAGCAGACTGAGAGCGAGGATGATCGCTGCTGCTTTTTTCATCTGTTTACACCTGTCTTTCCAGTACCGCTATAATCTCATCCAGTGTTTTTGCGTTGTACACATACCGCATCTCGTCACGACTGACGAATCCCTGCTCTTCCATTCTGGAGAACTGGGCAAACTGGTCATCATAGTAGTTGTTGATATTGAAGAAAATGCATGGTTTCCTGTGGAGACGGAGGCGCGAAGCAGAGATCGCTTCACTGATCTCCTCAAGGGTACCCGGCCCGCCCGGCATCGCAATATAGGCATCGCCAAGTTCCAGCATTTTGTTTTTTCTTTCCGCCATCGTTTCCACTTCGGAAAAGTCCTTCAGTCCTTCATAGGCACGCCCTATGCGGATGAGAAAGCCCGGCATAACACCGGTTACATCCCCGCCGGCCGCAAGTACCGCAGAGGCGAGCACCCCCATCAGGCCGTCACCGGAGCCGCCGTAAACAAGCGTATGCCCGTTGGAGCCGATCCATGTGCCGAGTGCCTGCGCATTTTCACGGAACGCAGGATCTTCCCCGCAGTTTGATCCGAGATATACTGTTATTCTCATGATTCACATCTCCGTCATTAAGAAAAAGATGACCGAAGTCACCTTAAGAGAATACCGTTTCCTGTTTGCTTATTCGGCAGTTTTGCCGACGTTCCCGCAGTTCGGGCATGCATGATGAGGTTTCTTCATCTCACCGCATACAGGGCATTTTACCAATGTCGGAGCGCTGAGCTTATAATGCGTTCTTCTCTTATCTCTTCTGGTTTTTGAAACCCTTCTCTGTTGTACAGCCATGTCTGACACCTCCTACTGTTCGTTATTGAATTGCTTCAGTATTGCCAGACGCGGATCCAGCGTATCTTTCTGGCTTTCCTGATACTCTTTTTCTGTATAGACTTTCCAGCCGTCCCCTTCCGGATACTCCCCTTCTTCAGCAACTGTAGCCTGAAGCGGCGCTTCCATCAGCAGTACATCGATTACAGCCGGCATCAAATCCAACAGATCGTCTGTAACAAGGCGGGCACTGTCATCCTCTTCATCTGCGTACATCACATACGTTTCATCAGTTTCTGCTGATACAGGGACTTCAATCGGATCCGAAGTGATCGCATCCGGGCAAACCATGACGCAGTCTATATTCATATGCACATAGACACAATCGTGCTCTCCGTCAACGATGCCTTTTCCGCTGACATGAAGATCGTTTACGGATGTGATCAGCGCGCTGCTGTCAAAAACCGAGTCGTCAATTTCGATCATCTCATCGAATTCGATATCTTTTCCGCGGTTCAGCAATTCCGTAAAATTCCATTTCATGGCATTCCTCGCTTGTTAACGCTTTACAATTATACCAAAGCCGTAATTAATGTCAAAGGAATTTCTCCTGTTTTCCCATTGATATGCACTTTTTTTATGCATTGCAGGCCTGTGTACCGCTTACGCGGTCAATTCAGGTTCCTGATCATAAGAACAGTTATTGTTATTCATCAGCCTTTTCAAAGAGACCAAGCTGCTCGCAGGCATACCAGATCCCGTCATCTTCCGCATTTTTCGTGATGAAATCCGCTTTCTGTTTCAGTTCATCCGCTCCGTTTCCCATTGCCACACATGTCCAGTCATCAATAAACATGGTAAGGTCATTGAGCGCGTCACCGAATACGACAACGTCACTGACATCCCCGCCGAAATGTTCCAGGATCCGCCGGATACCGACCGCTTTGTCCGTCGGTTCCACAAAAAGGTATTCCTTGTGAAACCGTGCCCATGGGAGTTCTTTCAGCCCGTCCAGCAGCTGTTCCTCCGGCGCGAAACATGCGACGAACATCTTGTTGATCTGCGGATAATTCCGGGGATCCAGACCCGGTACGGTGAGCGTCTTCTGATATTTATCATGGGTGAATTCATAAAACCCGTCATCAGGCGCAAAACGTGTATCGGAGTTTCCCGGCTGCAGAGCCCAGAGGAAACCTTTTTCCCGGCATTCATCCACCAGGGCGATCACCTTATCCCTGTCCAGAGGCGTAATACCGAGCAGTTCATCATTGATGGTTACGCCGTATCCGCCGTCTGATACCATATGGTGGAATCCGAGTTCTTTCATAACGCCATAGGCAAGCACCTGCGCGCGGCCGGTGCTGATCGCCAGAAAATGCCCGGCTTCTTCCAGTTTCCTGAGTGCTTCTTTTGTTGAATCCGGAATGTAGGATTTTTCATAGCCGCCGGCTGTCAGTGTCCCGTCAATATCAAAGAATAAATACTTTCTCCGCATTTGTCCTCCTGTTTTCCGGATGCTGTCCGTCCGGAATCCGTTTATATTCTCAATACGTCTTTTTCGATCCATTCAATGACATCACGGATCACCGCATCGGCTTTTTTCTCCTGCAGTGTTTCATGACGCATGTTCTTATACAGTTTTGTTGTGATATTCCTGTAGCCGACTTTTTTCAGCAGGGAAACAGAACTGTCAAATCCTTTTTTTCCGCCGATGCAGGGATCGTCCTCACCGGCAAAAAAATATATCGGAAGATCCGGTCTGGATACGCGGAAGAGTTCTTTCCTGGCCATCTGCACCATGCCGGAAAACAGGTCATAATAACCCTGGACTGTAAACGGAAACCCGCAGTCTTCATCCGCAATGTAGCGGTCAACGGATTCCTCGTTGTAACTCAGCCAGTCAAGCGGTGTCCGCGGATCTTCAATCGCTTTATTGAAGCTGCCTGTTGCCAGATTATCCAGCATTGCGGAATGGCCTTTTTTCCCGGCTGTGCGGGCTGTCATTTTCGCAATGGTTTTTCCCATCGAAGCCGCTTTCTGATACGCAGGCGCACCGCTGAGGATCATGCCGTCGATCAGTCCGTCATAGTTCTGCAGGAAGCATCTGCCGATCATGGTCCCCATTGAATGTCCGAAATAGATCAGCGGAACATCCGGAAACTCATTCCGGGCATATACCGCGATATCCCTGGCTGATGACACCAGGGCATCCCAGCCGTTCTCTGCGCCGAACCAGCCCCTGTCTTCCCCTTTGCCGGTTTCCCCGTGTCCGGGCAAATCATATGTGACAACAGCAATGCCGTTTTCTGCCAGTTCTTCGGCGAAAGCTTTATAGCGCCGCTGGTGTTCCTGCATCCCGTGTACGATAAAAACGCAGGCTTTTATTTCCTGATCCGGTCTGTAAACCGTTTTTGCCAGTTTAAATCCATTCATGATATGTGCTTCTCCTTCCCGGTATGTATAATTGCGCGATACGCTGCTTTTATTGTAACATTATTGTCATGGACAATTCTTCGGAGAAATTGAAAGTATGCGGTATTATTGCGGAATTCAATCCATTTCATAACGGACATGCTTTTCTCATACAGGAAGCACGCAGGATCACCGGCTGTGACGCTGTGATCATCGTGATGTCCGGCAATTTTGTACAGCGCGGCGAACCGGCTGTTACAGATAAATGGACACGGGCGGAATTCGCTGTCAGAAATGGGGCCGATGCCGTTATTGAACTGCCTTTTGCCTATTCCGTGCAGAGCGCTTCACAATTTGCCCGCGGCGGTGTAAGCCTCCTCAGAACAGCAGGTGCTGACTGGATCGCATTCGGCAGTGAATGCGGTAATCTGGAAAATCTGAAAGAGATCGCCGAAACACCGACCGATCCGGATCATCTCCGCATCTCCCTCAGGGAAGGATTGTCTTTCCCGAAAGCCTATTCGCTCCTGACCGGAAGCATGCTGCCGAATGACATACTCGCCGTTTCTTATCTGAAAGCCATCGGTGATGCGCCGATCACTCCTGTCGTCATTCAGAGGCAGGGTTCCTATACCGGAGAGGATCTCGGCAGTTTTGCCAGCGCATACGCGATCCGCAGGGCATTAAAAGAAAAACGGGAAATCGGAGAGAGCACGCCGATGCGCGATATCCTTATGCATTCTCCCCTTCTGTTTCCGGAGATGTATTACCCTTATCTGCGGACACTTCTGCTAACGACGCCGAAAGAAAAACTGCGGGATATCTTCCTTGTCAGTGAAGGGATCGAATCCCATCTGATCAGGCAGGCCGAATCATGCAGCACCTATGATGATTTTAT
>CACZPD010000050.1 GCA_902782955.1 uncultured Erysipelotrichaceae bacterium | reverse complement strand
TTCAGACTCAGCTTGCAGGCTCCCTGCTGCGGAGCGCACCAGCCGATTCCGTGTGTGTAGCCGGAAATGTCCTTGATCTCTTTTGCCTGTACCCACTTACCTTCTTCGGGAATCGGGGCCGGGCCGTGATCAGGTCCTTTCGCGACACACATCATCTCTTCAACTTCTTTTGTGTATTGCATATGAAAACCATCCTCCTCTAATTATCTTATGGACTTCAATACTTTAATGTAACTCTACCATAACATCCTGCGGTTTTCTATATTGACATCACAACTGTGAAAATAGCCTGTCCCCAACAGAAATTGGTTTTATTTCCGGCATATTGTATTCTTCTGAAGTATAGCGGCATTATTTAATCTGGCGGAAATCCCTGCTACAGCAGACAGCCATACCCCGGAAACTAAAATGATAAAAATCCTGATGACAGCTCTGTCTCAGATTACAATATCCGGACCGTTCTTGCTCTGGTAGGAATACCATGTGCTGTTCTCATTCAGAAATTCTCTGGCAAGGAACTGAATCAGTTCCTCGCTTTCTCCGCTTTTCAAGATCTCTTCTTCTGATGCTTTATAGAGTGCGATCATTCTTTTATGATCATCAATTACATTGGAAAGCGACATTTTCCCGTAATAGCTTCCCGTGAACAATGTGACAGCAGACATTGTCCCCAGCAGGATCTTCAATAATGCCCGTATCAAATCTGCATTTCCTGTCCCTGCGGCATTCCTGTATATTGTCACCTCATACAGCAAAGCTGAGAGATAGACAATGATCGTGATCACAAGGACAACTTTCGCTGTCCGGCTGTCCCGGCGGTTTTTTATTTCCGCTTTCTCCAGAGCGGTCTGATGGTAACGCTCCTGATCCCTGATCCAGCAGTCAAGTATCGGCCGCTTGGTCTCTGCTTCAGATGTGTTTTCTTCATCAGCCGGTTCCGTCAGGATATCCTGAAGAACCTCCGCGATCCATGGAATCTCCATCCGGACAGACCAGGGCAGGATTTCTATAACACGGGTTTTGATTTCTGCATAGGACAGGAAAAACTGACAGCGCAGGCATTCTGCCAGTACTCTGTATTCAAGATATTTCCTGTGGCAATCCAGCTGATCCGCAAACCGGCGGATGCAGAACAGGCACAATATCATCACACCGCAGGCCAGAATCAACCCGTGTGCTTCCGCTTCATCATAAAGCAAAAAGAAAAGTGTCAGCAAAGTCCCCGCAGCAGAAAGAGCCATGAGAATCCTTCTGTGTTTTCCTGCATTTTGAATACTCAGAGTATCAGCAGCGCCAAATGTCTCATCGATCTCCCTGAGCGGGGATTCCGTTATACCTTCCATAATATGGGTGAACGGTATACTGCACGTTTCTTTTTCCTGATAAAACAATTCTTTTTCACTCATAATTTCACAAAAACAGAATTTCGGTATTTATTCTGTTTCCCCTTTGTTCAGTAGCGTATGTCCGACCAGGGAGGCTACATTCACCATATCTTCATACTGTTCCCCGCTGATTTCCGTCACGGAAGCATTCATCAGAAGATACTGAAGATCAAACGGAAGATCATTCGCTCTGACCCCCAGTAAAGCAACGGCAATACTCGCATCGTACATCCTGGCATATTCCAGTTCTTTCCGCATCAGCAATGCCTGTTTTGAATATCTGGTCATAAGGAACAGAAAACATCCGTGCTGCGCGGCATCCCTGATTGCCTGCTGAGTCTGTTCCTGATATCGCTCTGTGAAATAATCGGTACCGTTTGCCTCGTCATCACATCGGTCATATACACGGAAATCCATACTGCTGAGAGACTTCGCAATAAAGCTTCCGTATTCTTTGTCCCGCTCTGAATAGCATACATATACGGTCATATGATCCAGGATCTGATTCGCGATCTCTTCCGGCGAGGCTTCCTGCAGTTTGTAGTAGAGGATCTTTTTCCCGTGTCCGTTCAGGATATATTCCCTCTCTTTCTGAACCCATGCGGATTGTCTGGAATTCCCGCTTTCCATAAAAGCAAACCATTCCCTCGCATCGATTTCTCTTTTCAGAAGATCTTCTATCTCATCTTCATCACTGAGGCACTGCATATAAAAACAAAGCGGATCAAAACCTGTTTTCTCCAGGGAGTTGCGGATCTGACGGACTTTGGAAAGGTCATTATGCGAATGGGAAATGAATACCGAACCGCCGCCCATATAATTCCAGAAAGAATCTTGATTATTCATATTGTTTTATCCTCTTGCTTTTCTGATCATTCTGTCCAAAGTGATCTTCTGAAGCCACCATCCCTGTTCAAGATTCACTTTAAATATGTGTTTTTTCTGTGCATCACGGGCATAAGAAAGTTCAGCCTGTACGCGCGGTGACATGCGCGCATCGGCACTGTCCAGATAAAGGAACCATTTTCTGGCCTCGATCTCCCTTCTGACCAGATCGGTCAGTTCATCCTTGTCCGTAAGGCATTTCAGATTAAACAAGATCGGTTCGAAATCATGGTTCTCCAGATAATCCCGGACCTGCCGGACTTTTTCTATATCATTCTGTGAATGTGAGAAGAATATATACTGTGTCATCTTTTCTCCTTATTCATCGATTTTCATATCATCTGTTATAAAGCGGATCGGGTTTTGTCAGATCCACTCCCGGAATCTCAACATTGCATCGAAGGAGTTCTTTACGTACGTGTTCCCGTACGGCAAAGTCAGGATGATTCTTCATGATCTCGACACAGAAACGATCCTGCAGAGTCAGATCGTCCGGCTTCCGGAATCCGAAAACCAGATCCATCCCGGAAAGATCACCGGTGATCATATCCGTAATCAGCAGGGTATTGCTGACTTTGACGGACAGTTTTTCTTTGATCTGATCATCTGATGTCCAGCTTCCGACATAGGCAATGCGTGCCTGGTTCTCAAGTTTTTTTGCATGCCACCATCTAAGAGCTTTCCTCGGATGATGGAGGCTCAGGAAGAAATGCAGGGGTTCGCTGTCCACGTCAGCCGCATCGGAGATCCTTTCCCGTACTGCTTCATCTTCGGAAAGAAGATCCAGGGCAAGATCCGCAGCATATGCAAGCCATTCCTGCACACATCCCGATCTGTCCGCAGGATCCATTTCCTGATATGCTTCCGGGAAGCAAGATCCTATAGCTTGCAGACGGTCCGCACATATTCTCCGTGCCCCATACACATACAGCCAGCCAAGCATCAGCAATGCCTCATCTTTACAGTAAAGAAGCATATGTGCCTTATTTTCATCGTTTGGATCCGTAAGAACAGTCCTTGCAATAAAAAGATCGTCACCTTCAAGGGAATCATAAAGATTCAGGATCATGGAAGTTCTGGCACGATGCTCTAAATGTGAACTGAGGGCATACTGATAATCTCTTGAACGGATCAGACGGGCAGCTTTGTCCCGGATGGATATCATATCCGGATCCTTGTCAGTACTGCACGCCGCTTCATAAAGCACAGGATCATCCGTACATTGTTCCAAAAGGGCTTTGATTTCCGATACATTCAGCGGTTTTTTCTGTAATGCCCTCCGCAGATTTTCCGCAATTCTCTCCGAATCTGTCATAACCGCATCATCCGTCTCACGATACAGCCGGGCATTTGTTAATCTGTTTTTTACGATAATCAGATTTTTGTCACTGAGATGGTTACCTGCCGCAGCGTTTTCCAGTAAAACGACCTCTTCATCAAAAAGTCCGTATTTGCGCAGCAGATTGCCCAGTTCCGAATATAGTGCAGGCAAATCCGGTTTTTTTCCTGCGGCAGCGTAAAGATTGACCAGTGAATATCTGTCATTTTTCAGTTCCAGAAGTTCATCTTCTTCTTTTTGCTGCTCATTTTTGTATCTGATCGTGGCTGCCAGTGAATCAATTATTTCAGCAGATGCGAGAGTTCCCCACGGAATCTGACCAGCAGCAATCAGTTCAATGACCGGGGATGATTTTTTCAGGAATCGACGCATGTAATCACGATCTCTTTTATCGTAAGCAGGAACATATTCTTTATCCAGCCCAGCCATTCTTTCCGTTCCCTCTGCAGAATTCTTTTTATCTGACATAAAATGTACCTCCCCATCGTTCATTCTTTATTCCCGAAATGGTCTGCAAATAACCGGTCTTCCTGCGTTATTTCCAGATATTCCCCCGGATCGCCGGTGAAATCTCCCTGATACTCTTTTTTCAAGGCACCGCAAAGCCGGCATCCATACAGCGTAACAATGAAATGCGCGGCTCCGCCTCCGTCTGAACGATATGTCATCTCTCCATAATCTTCTTCACGAAGCCGCTCCCAGACATGCTCACATTCCATATAGCCTTTCCGGATCAGCAGCTTCATAAATTCATCTATACACCGGCTGCAGACTTTTTTGTTCTTCCCTTCGGCGAGCACACGGTTTTCCTGCGGTATCCCGGAGAGTTTAATTATGAAGCGTCCTTTTTTACCGAGTTTATCCGGTGCTTTCCCGATAAACTCCGCAATATCCGGATCTGATTGGACCCCGCTCACATTATTGATCGTCAGTCTTTTGACTACGGAGGTATTCTTCAGCCACATCTTTGAATCGGTCCCCTTTCCTGATCAGCATTTCGCAGAACTCCCGGATATGCTCCGCAGTCATCCCGGGCATCACATCACAGCTGAATGTCCGGTAACTATATGCATCACAGTTGTCTGCAGGAAAGCTGTATCCTGTAAGACGGCAGAATGCAAACGCCGCCATATCATAATCAGAACTATGCAATACCGCTTCCTTCAGTACGTCAATATCATCTTCACGCCCAGCCTGTTCCCGCAGAACGAAATACGCTTCATAGTATGGATCATCCGGATCATCTATATTCACCGGCAGTTCCGGCATTTCATCGATTCCGTATTTCTCTTTGACATACTTCTCCACGGATCTGCCGCACTCCGAAGACGCGTGACGGATCAGGAAACCGATCAGTTCCCTGTCTTTTATTCCGTTAAGGTGCATGATATCCCTGCGGGAAATAACACCGTTCGTTATCCTGTTCCAGTTGTTATCTCTGAATATCTTTACGCTCATAGCATTCCATCCGCCAAAACTCAGTAACAATACGGCGCTTCCGTACCGTCATACCATTTATATTCACAATAGTGGACATCTTCCATCTGTTCGCGGGTAAAACCGGGGAACGCTTTCTGAAAAAGCGGATAATACTCTTCTTCTTCATTGCCCCATAGTAATCTCGCGGACAATTTATATCCGCCGCCTTCCACGGGAGCGCTGTCCACAAGGATATAGTCGATCATCGGACCATTTTTATAGGAACAAAGGGCCGGCGCAAATGATCCGGGTTCCCAGTCCGTTTCCTTTATGAGTCCGGAATAAAATGCTTCCCATTCTTCCTTTGTATGAATGCCGATCGTCGCTGCCGGCATACGTAAAACATGTTGTTCTCTCCAGCATGACATAATAACTTCTCCTTACTGAAAACTGTTATTCATCAAGATAGACAACAGCCTTACCTGAGAAACGCTCCTCAAAGTCCGGAGAAACCTGACTTTTACGGACATAGACCGTCAGGTTGGGACAATTCCGAAACATATCCGGGGTAACTTCTTCCACCGTTGCCGGTATTCTGACAGTCTTCAGGTTAGGGCAGTTGCTGAATACTCCAAACATCCCGGAGATTATTTTCCTCGCATTATTGAGATCGACCGACTCAATGAACAAGCGACATCTGTCAAATGCCCGGGATCCAATGATCCTGGCAGCAAGAGGTACAGTTATGTCTTTTTCTGAACCATAGTAGCCACGCAAAAGCCCATGTTCAATATCAAATCCATTGATGCGTACCAAATCACCATTCGCCCTTTTCTTTGCGTCCTCCGGCGAATCGTCATAGAATTCCGCTTCGGTTTTTGCTGCATCTATTTGGCTTACACCAAGAAAATTCTTTACTCTTTCATCCAGCTGTTTAATGGATATATTGTCATCTTTCTTCTCAGCCGGATCAGTGTTTTCCTTAACCGGAACAGGTTCTTCCCTCTTTGTCTCGAACGTATTCACAACCGGCACATAAGTTTGCTTCAGCCCGAACTTCGTGAACGCCTCAATGTATTTAAACTCATATTCCTCATCCGTCATATTGTATTTGAGGATCGCCTGCTTTC
>CACZPD010000049.1 GCA_902782955.1 uncultured Erysipelotrichaceae bacterium | reverse complement strand
TCCGTGGCTACTGCCTGTGTTCCTTTCCTGGAAAACGATGACTGTACACGTGCCCTCATGGGTGCGAACATGCAGCGTCAGGCAGTTCCGCTTCTCAACCCGCACAGCCCGTTCGTCGGAACCGGTATGGAGCACAGCATCGCGCGTGACTCCGGTGCAGCTTGCATCGCTACCGCTGACGGTGTTGTCACCTACGTTGACGCAGAGAAGATCATTGTCAAGGAAGACAACGACTTCGAACATACATATGAACTGACCAAGTTCAGAAGATCCAACGCTTCCACATGTCTGAATCAGAAGCCGATCGTCAATGACGGCGAGATCGTCCGCAGAGGCGATATCCTCGCTGACGGACCGGCGATGCAGAACGGTGAGCTGGCACTGGGTCAGAATGTTACCATCGCGTTCATGACATGGCATGGATACAACTATGAAGATGCCATTATCATGTCTGAGAAGATGGTAGCCAACGATGTTTACACATCCGTTCATATTGAAGAATATGATCTGGAATGCCGTGAAACAAAACTCGGACCGGAAGAGATCACACGTGATATCCCGAACGTTGCAGAGAGCGCATGCCGCAATCTGGACGGCAGGGGAATCGTCATGGTCGGTGCGGAAGTCAAGGAAGGCGATATCCTCGTAGGTAAGGTAACGCCGAAAGGACAGAGCGAGATCTCACCGGAAGAAAAACTGCTTCTGGCGATCTTCGGTGAAAAGAGCCGCGAAGTCAGGGACAACTCTCTGAAAGTACCGCACGGCGGTGCCGGAATCGTTCATTCCGTAAGAGTATTCAAGAGAAAAGACAATCATGAACTTCCTCCGGGAGTAAATGAAGTCGTTAAAGTATACGTCGTTCAGAAACGTAAGATCTCTGAAGGCGACAAGATGGCAGGACGTCACGGAAACAAGGGCGTTATCTCCAAGATCCTGCCGGTTGAGGATATGCCGTATATGAACGACGGCACACCGATCGATATCATGCTGAACCCGTTCGGCGTACCTTCCCGTATGAATATCGGGCAGGTGCTGGAAGTCCATCTCGGTATGGCTGCCAAGCAGCTGGGCGTCAAGTTCGCAACACCTGTATTCGACGGTGTATCCAACGAAGACCTGAAGAACATCATGGAAGAAGCCGGAACAAGCCCGGATGGAAAATATATCCTGACAGACGGCATGACCGGTGAAGCCTATGATGAAAGAATCGCAGTCGGCGTCATGTACATGATCAAGCTGGCGCACATGGTCGATGACAAGCTCCATGCCCGTGCAACAGGTCCGTATTCACTGGTTACACAGCAGCCTCTGGGCGGTAAAGCGCAGAACGGCGGCCAGAGATTCGGTGAAATGGAAGTCTGGGCACTCGAAGCATATGGTGCTTCTCATACACTGCAGGAGATCCTGACAGTCAAGTCCGACGATATCATGGGCCGTACAAAGACCTATGAAGCGATCGTCAAGGGCAACAAGCTGCCTGATGCAGGTATCCCGGAATCCTTCCGCGTACTTGTACATGAGCTGCAGGCACTGGCAATCGATGTCCGCATGCTCGATGAAGAAGGCAACGAGATGGATCTCAAGAAGATGGAACAGGATGAGCTCAAGGAAGAGACAACACTGGATCTCAGCCGTCAGAACTATGTCAATGACGCTGAGGAACAGGGTTCCCTCACCATCCGCGAAGACCTGGAAGAAGAGATTCCGGAAGCGGCAGCTGTCGGTTTCGATCTGGATGACGGTGAATATTAAGGAGGTGCAGCACGATGAATATCAATAACTTCAATGCGATCAAAGTCGGACTTGCATCCCCTGAAAAGATCCGTGAATGGTCATACGGCGAAGTCAAGAAGCCGGAGACCATCAACTACCGTTCCCAGAAGCCGGAACGCGACGGTCTGTTCTGCGAGCGTATTTTCGGTCCTACAAAGGACTGGGAATGTGCCTGCGGAAAATACAAGAAGATCCGTTATCAGGGCGTGATCTGCGACCGCTGCGGCGTCGAGATCACAAAATCCAGCGTCAGAAGAGAGCGCATGGGTCATATCGACCTGGCTGCTCCGGTAGCGCATATCTGGTACCTCAGAGGCATTCCTTCCAGAATGAGCCTGCTGCTGAACGTGGCACCGAAGCATCTGGAGGAAGTCGTATACTTCGTATCCTGGATCGTTACCGATCCGGGCGATACAAAACTCGCTTACAAACAGATCCTTTCTGAAAGGGAATACCGTGAGAACACCGCGATCTACGGTGCCGGAAGCTTCGTTGCACAGACAGGTGCCGAAGCCGTCCGCACACTGCTGGAACAGGTTGATCTGGAAGCGGAATATTCCGCCATTCAGAAGGAACTGGAAAAGGCAACAGGCGACAAGCGCAAAAAGCTGATCAAGCGTCTGGAAACGATCGAAGCTTTCCGCAACAGCGACAACCGTCCGGAATGGATGGTTATGACGGTCCTGCCGGTCATTCCGCCGGATCTCAGACCGATGCTGCAGCTGGACGGCGGCCGTTTCGCAACCAGTGACCTGAACGATCTGTACCGCCGTGTCATCACGCGTAACAATCGTCTCAAGAAACTGCTGGAACTGGGAACACCGGCAATCATCGTCCAGAACGAAAAGAGAATGCTGCAGGAAGCTGTCGACGCGCTGATCGACAACGGACGCCGTTCCAAACCGATCACCGGTGCGGGCGGACGTGCGCTGAAGTCCCTGTCTCACTCCCTGAAGGGTAAACAGGGCCGTTTCCGTCAGAACCTGCTGGGTAAGCGTGTTGACTTCTCCGGCCGTTCCGTTATCGCGATCGGACCGGATCTGAAGATGTGGCAGTGCGGACTGCCGAAAGAAATGGCAATTCAGCTTTACAAGCCGTTCGTCATCAACGAACTGGTCAATGAAGGAATTGCATCCAATCCGAAAACAGCGGAAAAACTGATCAACCGTCTGGACTCCCGTGTATGGGATGTCGTTGAAGAAGTGATCGTGAACCATCCTGTATTCCTGAACCGTGCTCCGACACTGCACCGTCTGGGTATCCAGGCATTCTTCCCGAAACTTGTTGAAGGACGTGCGATCCGTGTCCATCCGCTGGTATGTCCTGCATTCAACGCTGACTTTGACGGTGACCAGATGGCTGTCCATCTTCCGTTAAGCGAAACAGCACGTGCCGAAACAGAGATCCTCATGCTGGGTTCCAACAACATCCTCGGCCCGAAAGACGGTAAACCGATCGTTACGCCGGGTCAGGACCTTGTTCTCGGAAACTTCTATCTCAACATGGAAGAAACAGCAGAGGAATTCTATGCCAAGGCTGACGCGCTGGAAGCTCTCGGTGAAAAGACCGAAGCGGAAAGATGGAGAACATACGGAAACAACGAAGGACATCTGTTCAAGGATGTCAACGAAGTGCTCATGGCTTACCAGACGGGCGTCGTGCATCTGCATACACGTATCGCCCTGCCGGCTAAAGCCCTGAACAAGGACGGTTTCACAGAGGAACAGAAGAACAAGTATCTCCTGACATCTGTCGGCAAGATCATCTTCAACGAAGTATTCCCGAGTGATTTCCCGTACCTGAATGTCGTTACACCGCAGACACTGACTGCGACACCGGATTCTGATTTCATCCCGATCGGTTCCGATATCAGGAAAGAGATCCAGAGCCGTCCGGTTACAGCAGAATTCAAGAAAAAGGATCTGGGAAACCTGATCGCTGCCGTATTCGACCGTTACAAGACGGATGGAACCAGCGATATTCTGGACTCCCTGAAGGATATGGGTTACCTCTATTCCACACTGGCCGGCATGACCGTTGCGCTGAGCGACATCAGTGTTGCGCCGCATAAGGAAGAGATCGTAAGCGAAGGCCGTAAGAAGGCTTCCCAGCTGAACAGGCTGAGAGACAGAGGTCTTCTGACCGGACAGGAATGGGAACGCGCATTCCAGACATTGTGGGGAGACGTAAAGGAGAACGTTGGTGATACACTGATGAGTTCCCTGCCGCGTATGAACCCGATCAACATGATGGCTGTTTCCGGTGCCCGAGGTAACAAGAACCACTTCACACAGCTGGCCGGTATGCGCGGACTTATGGCAAGGCCGACGCAGTCCAAGTCCAGGAAGGAATTCCAGCCGTCGATCATCGAAGTCCCGATCTACTCCTGCTTCAGAGAAGGCATGAGCGTATCCGAGTTCTTTATTTCCACACACGGTGTCCGTAAAGGTCTGACCGATACAGCGTTAAAGACAGCTGAATCCGGATATCTGACAAGACGTCTGGT
>CACZPD010000048.1 GCA_902782955.1 uncultured Erysipelotrichaceae bacterium | reverse complement strand
GGTCATATTCCATCGGCATTCTCTCAATATTGTAATCCCGGATAAATGCGAGTTCTTCCTCTGCCTCTGCCCTTGTAAACCGGCGGGAAGACTGCAGCGTGATATACCGGAAGAACATCGTCATGAAAATGGAAAGATCCTTTACGATGTTCCAGTCACTGACATATTCCTGGTCCATAGCGGCAATTTCCGAAGAACTCTTGGATTTTTCCGAGCTCCAGTATCCGACGATACCCGGCGGGACAGAAAGATTGCCGCGCTGTTTTGTGCTCATCTTCAGGAACTCAGGCAGCGATGGTGCCTTCGGCCCGAAGAAGCTCATTTCCGATGACAGGACATTCAGGATCTCCGGCAGGCCGTCCAGATGCAGCACCTTCAGGAAGGTACCGATCGCAGTCAGCGGAAGTTTCTTTGCACGGATCTTTTCATCTGCGTCCAGCCTGTAAATACGGAACCGGTACTGATAGAAACGATGTCCGTTTTTACCGACACGGATGCGCCGTATCATAACGGTACCGGGTGATTCAAACAGGTCAAAGATCCATGTGATCACGAATACCGCAAGGAACACCGGGAGCAGAATCAGTCCCAGCAGAATATCGCATAAGCGCTTCATGAGCATCTGTCTCTTCGGCATCGGCATGGCCATATGATAACTGATGACCGCACAGTCACCGATCTGATCCAGCTTACGGTAGGAATCAGATGTATCGTACTGGTCAATATACAGATGGACCGGCTTGCCCATTCTGCGGAATTCACGGATCCATGAAGAAACAGTAGAAGAAGGCATATCCACCGGCAGCAGCATTACGGAATCCGCATCGATCTTCAGGATATCTTCCTGGATATGCATCGGATCAGATACGATCTCGATCCCGCTGACGGATTCCCCTTTGGCATGACGGTCTGTGATAACAGCCCCCACCAGTGAAAAACGCCAGTCTACAGAACTTTGGATCTTTCTTATAACCTGGTCAGCGGCATCATGGTTGCCGACGATCAGGATCTTTTCCGCGTATTTGCTGTTCTGATAGCGGGCGAATACGATTTTTTTCATCAGTACACGCGCGGTGAAATCTATGATCAGGAAGATACCCGCAAAAATCGCGATGAATACACGGGAATAAGCTTCCGATGCCTTGGTGAAAAACATATATGTCTGCATCAGGACAACGACATACACGATCATTTTCGCTGATGCGATAAATTCCCTCGTGGTACTGCGCTTCAGATATTGTTCGTCATTGTATATGGACATGATATTGGTGATGATATACGCAATGATCGCCACCAGCATCAGTCTCTGATAGACCTCCCCCATCATCGGCTTCCAGGTATTGACAAACGAGAAGCGGATCTTCTGGGCAAGTATAAAAGAGAGGATACAGGAAATAATATCCACGAAATTGACGAGATATAATGTATAGCGTTTCAGATTACTCATTCCTGACCTCTTTACGGAAAAGCCGGAGAATATCCCTGTTCTCCGTCATAACTGCAGTGCACATCATCAGCGTCAGCGGATATGTGTACGGCATGAAGGTATGATACTCCAGAACGGAAGATAATAAAAGCACGGCGATAATAATGATACCGTATATGTTTTTCTTCCGGATCTGTGTATAGAACATATATATAAACCCGAGGGTGAACAGGATCTCAAACAGGATCCCGTAATCAACCGTATCTTTCACGAAGGAAAAATCGATCCAGTTGTAATCACTGCCCATTCCTTCACCGGTAAAGCCTGAGCCGACCCAGTCAAGATATGTTCCGAACAGATGCAGTCCGGTTTCGGATACGACCTGATGCGCGACACGCAGACGGCCGCTCAGGATACTGTTCAGCTTATGCAGAAAAGCATTGTCACGGCTGTACAGGAATGTCAGAAGGAACGGGACACCTGTCACAAACACTGTATAAGCCGAACACAGCCAGAGACGTATCTTCCCGGCGATCTTTTCATGATTGCGGCAGACAGCGACAGCGAGAGTGGATGCCAGGATGATCATAAAGAAATCATTGCGGGCATTGGTCAGTTCAAACATCAGGAGATTCGCCGCATTGATCATCAGGTAATCCGGTATTCTGAACGAATCTTTTTTCAGATAGATATACATCAGGACAATGAAAAAGAAATGTCCGTGAAAATCAAGCGGATATATATAGCCAAGTGACTGACGTACCATGTCCGTGCCTGCCCTGCCGATCGTGACCTGTTCCTTGATGCCGAGATGAAACAGGATGATGGTCAGGATCATGAACAGAATATGGACAAAAAAGATTCCGGTAATGTGTTTGTCAAATCCCGTATCGGCGATCCCTGTCAGCATCACCAGGAAGATCAGCGGCTGCATATGCGACGTGGACAGGAAGATGCCCAGTGCAACAATACCGCATACCAGAAGAAGGACATGATCCGCGATCCAGCCTGCTACAGCGGATAAATAAGAAATATCAGGTCTTTTCTCATGATACCTGACAATACTCCAGTAAACTGTGTCAAATGCCAGCATGAGAAAAAGCGCGTATGCGGGAATACGCATCTTCTTCATGAAAAACATTTCGGTTTCCGTATATTTTGTAAGCCACGGCAGAGAGACCGCATAGTAAAACATCAGCGTCAATGTTGCGATCTTTGCCTTGTGATCATGCAGAAATTTCATTATTCTCCTCATCCAGCTTTAAATACTTCCGCCATGAGGCAAGGGAAGTCAGGTACGGGAACGCTTCACGGTAAGCCTTCTGCGCATCCTTGTAATGTGCATTCAGAAGCCGGTTGATCTTCAGATAATAACCGATACTGCGCATCAGCAGACGGTAGCTCTTCTTTCCCCTGATTCCTTTATGTGTGTCAGGATCAAACAGGATGATCTCCTTTTTGCGGAATAAGGCATATGGCCAGATTCCCATCGGGAAAGGATATACTTTATCTTTTTTTGCAGGGAAGATCCAGCCATTGGCTGTTGCCGCATAGAAGAGTTTGTTTCTCTTGATGCGGTTATCGTAGATCTCCTCTACCGTTTCCGGGTTGGAATATGCTTCGATCTCGCGTATGACTTCCGGATCGTCCGTCAGTTCATCCAATGGTTTCAGCGCATATCCCTTATGTATGATCTCCATATTCTTTTCTTCCGGATTCAGGGAAGAAAGATATTCCGGACCCTTCAGGAAGTCTTCTACTGCTTCCACGACAAGGGCGGCGTCATCATACCGGTAACGCAGTGTATTCGCCAGGATACGCTTCCAGCAGTATTTCTTCATTGCCTTCAGATTTCCGTCTTCATAGTAAAGCGCGTCCGTCAGCATGATATTCCGTACATCATAATAGGAAAGTGTTGAAGAACGTTTGTTCTCAAATCCAGGTGACCATACACATATCCCGTTGAGCAGAATGAAGCCGTTATGGTTGCGCAGTCCGTATTCCGTATCATCATTGTGGATGAAGATCGGAAGCGGCAGATTATCCTCTGATGCGACCGTAAGAGGATAACAGGCAAACCACCATGGGGCGTAGTCGGGATCATCCGGTGTTTCATTGAGGATGACATTCTCCCTCTTTCTCAGATCCAGTCCGGGGAACCTCGTCCAGCAGTCGGTGCCGTTCCAGTGGCTGCCGCCTTCATGGGAGGAGTACTGCATATCTTCCCTCAGCATGGCACCGGAAACGGCTGATTTCATATATTCTTCCTTTACGTAGGAAAGCAGCGCGAAAGTCCTCACAAGGGAATCCGGTTCCAGAACCGCGTCGTCATCCATGAAGATCATATGTGTCAGTCCCATGGCTTCCCTGCGGCCCAGGATCTCGATCAGTCCGCGTGTAAAGCCTCCTGTTCCGCCTGCGTTCATATTCGGGAAAAGCCGGATATGTTCGTTTTCGATCTCTTCCGGCAGTGTCCTGCCGTTGTCGACCACAAAAATATCCAGTTTCCCATATAGCGGGGAATCAGGATTTGCAAGATGTACTTCATTGAGTTTATTCAGATTCCGGATCAGATACTGTTCCCTCCGGAACGTGCAGATATCACATGCGATATGCACATCATGCGCCGGTATATCTTCCGTAATAAAAGCACCTCTGATCAGTTTTGCGTCCTCATTCAGCTTCTCAAAGGAAAACCAGACACAGGTCCCCTTCCCATTCAGCGGAACCGGGATCTTCACTTCTGTTTCTTCTTCGCAGGAGAATTCCTGCCTGCCAAGTGATCCTGTTTCGTCAAACAGTTCCACTGCGCAGTTTCCCCGAAGGACAAGCATAAGTGAAAAATGCCGGATCTGTGTCAGCCGGCGCCATTTGGCAAGAGAAAACATATTAAAATATGTATCAAAAGTACGGACCCTGCCGGACTCCCGATAATACATTTCCGTAATTTCACATATCTCCGCATGCGGTTCCAGAATTGTCTGCAGAATCATTTTCTTTTTTTCTTTTCCTTTTCTATGTCGTTTGAAATAATGCCTTTCAGCGTATATTTCAGGGCATCAAATGAAGAAATATCATTCCTGTACAGGTTTCTTTTCGCAGCCGTATAATACAGCGCATAGAACAGTGAAACCGGAAGCCCGAGCATATACCTGTTCACAGTGCCTCTCTGGTAAAAAAACTTCTGATCAAATCCGGTAAACCAGGTTGAGGATTCCTGCGCGACGGAAGCGACATCTTCCGGAACATAATATGCTTTACAGCCTGCTTTGATGCACTGCCTTAAAAAATGTACTTCCTCGGAAGCGCCGTTTCCGCTTCCCGCTCCAAGCAGCGGATCAAAAGAAAGTCCTTTTTCAAGAATCACTTTGGGTTTGAACGTGATCTGCCAGGAAGATATCCTGAGCGCTGTCCATTTGTTCAGACGCTGTACGTTTTGTTTCAGCCGCGATGGCTGGTTTTTAATACGGAAAGCAATAATATCCGCATCCGGCAGGTTTTCATAAGCGCGCAGGATCGTCTGCGGATAATCCTCTTCCAGCGATTCATCATCATCGCAGAGAAGAACGACATCACCCGTCGCATTCCTGATGGCCATATTGCGGCTGTTGGAAAGACCGCGTTCTTTTGTCTCCAGTATGCGGATCCGGTTTTCGCCGGAAAAGAATTCTTCTTCCCGTTCGCTGTCACACTGGTCGATCACCAGCGCATCACTGCGCAGCCCGGTCTCAGCGATGACTTCTTTATGATTGCCCATGCAGGAAATCAGCACTTCCAGTTTCATTCAGACCTTCCTTCTGAGTGCGGCATACTTTTTCAGCCCGCGTATCGTATATCCGCACATGCTTGCGGCTGCCTGCATTAATCCGATGCCGGCATAGCGGTATGTATTCCAGTTCATACGCGCTGCTTTGAGTTTATTGCGGGATCTGCTGTTCAGTGCTAGACGGTAAATAAGAAGCGGTTCATCAACACCGTAGGCATGATCGATCTCCCGCAGGATCTGAAGCCATACCGCAAAATCCTCGTGCACCTTCTCGGCACCCGGGAACGGATGTTTCAGCAGCATTTCCTTCCGGACAACAACGGAAGAACAGGAAATCAGGTTCTGCGGCAGGATATCCTGGTAACTGATCTTTTCCGGTACCTGCAGCGTATATTTCATCTGATCTCCGTTATCATCAATAAATGCAGAACCGGTAAAGACCAGCGCCGCGTCCGGATTGTTTTCGATCACAGCGATCTGTTTTTCCAGCTTGTCTTCCCGCCACATATCATCCGAGTCCAGAAAAGCGATCCATTCCCCTTCTGCTTCATGGATACCGCGGTTCCTTGAATAAGCTGTCCCGCGGTTGATCTCATTATGAAATACCCGGATCCTGGGATCATCCAGGGAATCCAGATAAGCACCGGTTTCATCCGTAGAAGCGTCGTCCACGATACATAACTCCCAGTTTTCCCATGTCTGGCGCATGACGCTGCCGATTGCGGAAGGAAGGTATTTCATCGCGTTATATGCAGGCATAACAATACTGACTAACGGCTCTTTCATAACTTCTCCCGGTCAGATGCAGTGATCTCATCCTCGCCGATCCCTTCGCTGCTCTCCGGCAGGAAAACAACTTTGATCGTTTCGAGAATGATTCTGAGATCCATGAAAATACTCTGTTTGGCGATATACATAAGGTCCATCTGGAGTTTATCATACGGGCTGGTATTGTACTGCCCGTGAACCTGCGCATATCCTGTCAGTCCGGCTTTGACCTGCAGACGCAGCTCAAATTCCGGCATTTCTTCTTCATACTGCGCGGAGATCTCCGGTCTTTCCGGACGAGGTCCGACAACGGACATATCCCCTTTCAGGATATTGATCATCTGCGGCATTTCATCGATCCTGGTGGCACGGATAAACTTGCCGATCGGTGTGATCCTGTCATCATCCACCTGCGCAAGTCTCGCAACGCCGTCCTTTTCCGCGTCCGTACGCATGGAACGGAATTTGTAGATCATAAACGGTCTGCCGTTCCGTGTCAGGCGTTCCTGTGAATACAGGATCGGTCCCCCGTCGTGTGCCTTGATCAGAATTGCCGTAACAAGAAGCACCGGGCTGAGGACGATCATGACCAGCAGGGAGAACACGATATCGAACAGACGTTTCGAAATGGCATAAAACATACTCGGCGCGCTTCTCTGGGCCAGCAGTACCGGCAGATGTTCCATCTGCAGGGATTTACTGGAGTTGACCAGGTAATCACCGATATTCGGCCGGATATAAACGACGATGTTTTTCCGGATACAGTATTTCAGGATGTCATTGCGCTGTGAGGAATGGATGCCGCACAGCATGACAGCTTCTGCTTTTTTCTTTTTCAGATAGGCATAGACTGCGTCATCCCCTTCATCCACGCTGATCTCACCGACAACCTTAAAGCGCCAGTCTACACGTTTCGTGATCTTAACACCTTTGTAATAAGCGGCGATATTGTCATAAATCAGTACGGTAGGTGTCGGCGGATAGATCTTCCTTGTCATCATGGAAGCCGGTTTTGCCCAGATCAGTGACATGAAAGACCACAGACAGAACCCATGTACCATCGGCAGGATACGGGGCATATGGCGGATCAGGAGCCATAGCAGGAAAAACATGGTAATGCTGGTCATAAACGACGCGATCACATGTGAATAGACCAGTGAAGCCGCGCGGTTTGTCTTGACATCAAAGGCCTGATACAGATGTCCGAATGCAATATAAACAACGCAGAAAACCGCAATAATCGCCAGATTACCCCGCAGATAGTACGGGATAAACAGATTATTTGCGTAATACTCATACCAGATATATGCAAAGCAGACTGCGTCCATGGCGATCAGCACAAGCTTGATTGCCGTCAGAAGCAGGTCTTTTTTCTGATTGTTCATCGCCTCTCCCATCGTGTATGTCCGCAATGAAAACAGACATACACAATGATTTTAACATATTCGGCGCTTTCTTTATACCTCCAAAGGGAATTCCCACGGTTTCACATATTTATAAAACACAAAAAAAGACCTGCATATGATATGCAGATCTTTGCAAATCGGAATTATTCAACGATACCGATGATGTTTCCGGAACCTACTGTTCTGCCGCCTTCACGAATAGAGAACTTTGTTCCTTCTTCGATAGCGATCGGGTTCAGAAGTTCAACGTTCATAACAACGTTGTCACCAGGCATGCACATTTCTGTTCCTTCCGGAAGAGTGATAACGCCTGTAACGTCAGTTGTACGGAAGTAGAACTGCGGACGGTAGTTGGAAACGAACGGTGTGTGACGTCCGCCTTCTTCCTTTGTCAGTACATAAACCTGAGCCTGGAATTTTGTATGCGGAGTAACGGAACCCGGTTTTGCGAGAACCTGACCACGTTCGATCTGGTCACGGTTTACACCACGGAGCAGAGCACCGATGTTGTCACCTGCCTGAGCAAATTCAAGCAGCTTACGGAACATTTCGATACCTGTAACGACAGTCTTACGTGTCGGACGGATACCAACGATTTCAACTTCGTCGTTCATGTTGAGTCTGCCACGTTCTACACGGCCTGTAGCAACTGTACCACGACCTGTGATTGTGAAGACGTCTTCAACAGCCATCAGGAACGGCTTGTCGAACTCATGCGGTGGAGTCGGGATCCATTCATCAACAGCGTCGAGCAGTTCTTTGATTGCTTCCTGAGCTTTTGCGTCGCCGTTTAATGCCTGGTAAGCGGAACCACGGATAACCGGTGTATCGTCGCCTTCGAAGCCATATTCGGAAAGAAGTTCACGAACTTCCATTTCAACTAAGTCGATGAGTTCTTCGTCATCAACCATATCGCACTTGTTTAAGAATACAACGATGTACGGAACGCCAACCTGACGAGCGAGCAGGATGTGCTCACGAGTCTGCGGCATCGGTCCGTCAGTTGCAGCAACAACGAGGATCGCGCCATCCATCTGGGCAGCGCCGGTGATCATGTTCTTGACATAGTCGGCGTGACCGGGGCAGTCAACGTGTGCGTAGTGTCTCTTTTCTGTCTGGTATTCAACGTGAGCTGTGTTGATCGTAATACCACGAGCCTTTTCTTCCGGAGCACCATCGATCTGGTCGTATGCAACGTACTTAGCTTCACCCTTGGAAGCAAGACGCTTTGTGATAGCGGCTGTTAAGGTTGTTTTACCGTGGTCTACGTGACCGATCGTACCGATGTTAACATGGGTTTTCGAACGGTCAAATTTTTCTTTTGCCATCTTAAAATTCCTCCTGTATGTCTTTTATAATTTTACGATAAGCATTTTCTAAAATCAATTAATCTTTGCGGTTTTTCTCGGCGATCTTCTCGGCGATACTCTTCGGTACTTCGGAGTAATGATCCATCTGCATTACGTAGTTTCCTCGGCCCTGCGTGAAGGAACGGAGGTCCGTTGCGTAACCGAACATTTCGGAAAGCGGAACATAACATCTAACTGCGATTGCGTTGCCTCTTTCTTCCTGTTCGCGGATCTGACCGCGACGTTTGGTGACATCGCCCATGACAGCACCGAGGTACTCGGCAGGCGCGATGACTTCAACGTCCATGATCGGTTCAAGGATGACCGGATGACATTTCTTAGCAGCTTCTCTTAATGCCAGGCTGGCAGCCATTTTGAAGGCCATTTCCGAAGAGTCTACTTCATGGCTGGAACCATCGAACAGAGTAGCTTTGATGTCGACGACCGGGTAACCGGCGACGAGACCGTTGTTCAGTGCGGCGACGAGACCTTCCTGAGTCGGCTTGATGTATTCTCTCGGAACCGTACCGCCGACAACAGCGTCGATAAATTCGAAGCCCTTGCCTTCTTCGTTCGGTTCAAACTTGATCCATACATGACCATACTGACCACGACCACCGGACTGACGGACGAACTTACCTTCACAATCCGCCGCCTGGCGAATGGTTTCACGGTAAGCGACCTGCGGAGCACCGACGTTGCATTCGACTTTGAATTCACGGCGCATACGCTCAATGATGATATCGAGGTGTAATTCACCCATACCGGCAATGATCGTCTGACCAGTTTCTTCATCTGTGAATGTACGGAATGTCGGGTCTTCCTCAGCCAACTTGGAGAGGGCATTGCCCATCTTATCAGAGTCGGCCTTGGTCTTCGGTTCAACGGACATCTGGATGACCGGTTCCGGGAAGACCATGGATTCGAGAATGACCGGATGCTTTTCGTCACACAGCGTATCACCTGTCGTGGTGTTCTTCAGACCGACGACTGCGGCGATATCGCCCGCGTTGACTTCAGCGATCTCTTCACGGCGGTTCGCATGCATCTGCAGAATACGAGAGAAGCGTTCTTTAACGTCCTTGGTTGCGTTTAATACATAGGATCCTGACTGCAGGGTACCGGAATAAACGCGGAAGTAAGTCAGACGACCGACAAACGGGTCAGTCGCGACCTTGAATGCGAGAGCCGCGAAGGGTTCTTTATCGTCTGCTGCGCAGACTTTTTCCTCACCGTCCGGAGTGACACCGCGGATAGCCGGGATATCAAGCGGGGAAGGCAGATAATCGATGACTGCATCCAGCAGGAGCTGAACGCCTTTGTTCTTGTAGGCGCTGCCGCAAAGTACCGGGAAGAAGTCGGAGTCGATGACACCCTTACGGATGGCACCCTTGATCTCTTCAACGGTCGGCTCTTCGCCTTCAAGGACCTTCATCATCAGATCTTCATCGTAGTCAGCGACCTTTTCAATGAGTTCCTGACGCAGGAGTTCTGCCTGCTCCTTGAACTGATCGTCGATGTCGCTCTCTGTGATATCAAGACCTTTTTCATCGTTGTAGATGTACTGTCTTCTTTCGATCAGGTCGATAACACCACGGAAGGTGTTCTCAGCGCCGATCGGCATCTGGATCGCAGCTGCCTTGGCGGCTAAACGGTCTCCGATGGTACGGACAGACATCATGAAGTCAGCACCGGTCGCATCCATCTTGTTGCAGAATACGATACGCGGAACTTTGTAGGTCGTTGCCTGACGCCAGACAGTTTCTGTCTGCGGCTCAACACCTGCTTTGGAGTCGAGTACGGTAACGGCGCCGTCAAGTACACGCAGGGAACGTTCTACTTCAACAGTGAAGTCAACGTGACCGGGGGTGTCGATAATGTTGAATCTGGTTTTGGGAAACTGTTTCTTGGAACCTTCCCAGAAAGTTGTGGTCGCAGCACTGGTAATCGTGATACCGCGCTCCTGTTCCTCTTCCATCCAGTCCATCTGAGCAGAACCGTCGTGGGTCTCACCGATCTTATGTGTTTTACCGGTGTAGAACAGGATACGTTCTGTACAGGTCGTCTTACCGGCATC
>CACZPD010000047.1 GCA_902782955.1 uncultured Erysipelotrichaceae bacterium | reverse complement strand
GCAATGATATGGGACTTACAGACCTGTTTAAAAAGAAAAACACACCTCCGGCCATTCAGGAAACCGATTCCGGTCTGAAATTCCGGGATATCCCCGTGATCGTCGAGTTTGATCTTGAAGCAGGCATGGCGCATGTCAGAGAAGATTTTTCCGTATTGGAAAATGAAGGCATCGATAAACTCATTCTTGAGAAATTCGTGCCATGGCTGAAAGGGGACCAGTTCCCGGACAGGGATGACAGGACCGTATCCGACCAGATCGCGGTAACTGCCATTTTATACCATTACGGACGCATCATTGAAAAGTATTCACCGACAGGCAGGGATGATTATTTCGGGCAGTTTGAATTTGATTTTGAAAGCTGCGGGAAATATACGGAAGACATGCTAGAAGCCTGCGCCATGCAGGTATATGTCAGGGACGGCGCGGTTGTCAAAGTCAGCGGCTACGATATCTGAATCCTCCGGGATCGCCATATGCGGCGATCTTTTCTTTTCATTCTGTTGTTTACGCTTCCGGCAGATTTTATAATAAAAACAGGATTTTACGATATGACAATGACCATCCTGGAATACATGCAGAAGGAAGGCAGGCAGATCAACGCCGTCTGTGCAGGACATCACAAATGCGGAAAATGCCTGGTACGTGTTTTAAACAGAACCATCAGCCTGTCAGAACATGAGAAAAGAATTCTTTCACCGGAAAAGATCGAAAGAGGTTTTTGTCTTGCCTGCATGCATGTCTATGAGGAAGGAGATATCCTCGAAACGGAAGCGGAAGAAATAACAGTCCATGATGATGAAATTTCCCCGGAAGAAGGATGGCATTACCGTTCCGGCACAGGACTCGCTGTGGACCTCGGGACGACAACGGTCATCATGAAATGGATCGATCTTAAAACGGGAAAAGAAATACACAGCAGCGCTTTCATGAATCCGCAGGTCAGCTACGGGGCGGATGTGATCTCCCGGATCGCGGCATATAAAAATGCGGGAAAGGAAATGCATGATGTTCTCATCCGCCGGATGGAGGAAGAGATCATAAATGCCGGAATCAATGTTACTGAAATGGCGCTGGCAGGCAACACGGTCATGACACATCTGTTTCTGCAGGAAGACCCTTCAGCGATAGGCGTCTATCCGTTCCGTGTTCCTATCCCGGATCTGCAGAAGCGGAACGCGGAGGAGGTCTTTCCGCATACAAACATGCATTTTCCGATTGTGACTTTCCCGCATATATCCGCGTATGCCGGCGGTGATATCACAGCCGGTCTGTACGCGCTGGATCTGGATCAGACTGAAGAACCGGTGCTGTTCATGGACCTCGGCACGAACGGGGAACTGGTATACTGCGGAGAAAAACGGGTTGCTTCATCTGCCGCGGCCGGTCCTGCCTTTGAAGGCAGCGGGATCCGGTGCGGGGGAGGAAGTATCCCCGGGGCCATTTCGGCTGTGAAGCTGGAACCGCTGCGGATCGAGACGATCGGTGATAAGGAACCGGTATGCATCTGCGGCAGCGGGATCATTTCGCTGACGGCAGAACTTGTTCGTCATGACATGATCGAAAGCGCCGGACAGATGAAATACGGGGAAATGGATCTCGGAAACGGCATCAGCTTCGGACCTGCAGACCTGGCCAATGTGCAGCTGGCAAAAGCGGCTGTACAGGCAGCTGTCAGGATCCTGCTGAAAGACTGTTATGCCGGGCATGTTTATATAGCCGGGGGATTCGGCAGAGGGATCGATCCGGAAGATCTGAAGACGCTCGGCATCCTGCCGGAACACATGACGGCTTCTTCTGCGGGCAATGCTTCACTGGCCGGATGCATTAAATTACTGATGCGGCAGGAAACGGAACGCGTGCAGGCAATCGCGCGGGAAACGGATTCCGTTGAACTGGCGGCGGAAGAGAATTTTCAGAAGATATGGATCGAAAGTTTATATTTCTGAAAGAAAAAAATATATGAGTCTACTGGAGGACAGGACAATGATGACAAAAGAGGAATTTCTCAAAAGACTGAAAGAAGACCAGGAATTTTCACCGGGCTGGCAGGCGATCGATGACGCGTTTGACGCGCTGTATCCGGGACAGAAACCGCAGCACTACGGAACGAACCTGCAGGCAAGGGCCATATTCGGCGGCGACCAGTATCTGGACGGATATTCCATTTATACGTCGGATAAAGGTTATTACCATATCGTTTCCTACGGGATGACCGAACTGTACGGAAGTGAGGAAATGTTCGGGCAGGAATGGAACAAATGGGGCTATGAGATGACCATCAAGCTGAAAGAGGATTC
This sequence comes from uncultured Erysipelotrichaceae bacterium, assembly GCA_902782955.1. The sequence continues at coordinate 8,447 of CACZPD010000047.1, read as the reverse complement.
CCCGGAAGACTGTCTCTGGGCTCTGGATATGATGGCGAACCTGGCCAGATATACGTACCGTTCAGAACATTATTTTGAACCCGGTGATTTCATCAAGGGAAACGGAACCACCCTGCATATCGGTACGGATTCGGCGATCACGGCACTTTTATGCGTGGATGATACCGAAGCAGAGACACAGGTCTCCGTTTACGGCAAGACGACATTCCTGCAGCTGGTTGGCATTACCGAACCTGAACTGCAGGCAATCATGAAAGACCAGGCCCTGATCCCGGAACTGATCAGAAAAATGAAGGAAGACGGCAATCCGGACCTTGTGACAGACATGAAACGGACCGTATCCTATCTCTGAAAACTGCATTTTTGCAGTTTTTTACTAAGGTTTTTCACGATTATCACATATAATGAAGAAAATGACAGAAGGGAAAATGCATTATGGAAGAGATTGTACTTGAAGCGAAAAACATGAAGAAAATCTATAATTACCGGACAGAGAATGCTTTTGAAGCACTGCACGGCATTAACATCCAGGTACGCAAAGGGGAGTTCATCGGCATCATGGGTCCCAGCGGCGCGGGGAAAACGACTTTCATCAATAATATTTCGACGATCGACCAGTACACGGAAGGGCATGTATATATCAAGGGATCCGAGATCCGCACCATGAGCTCCAATGAGATCGGCCGTTTCCGGTACAAGAATCTCGGCTTTATTTTCCAGGACTTCAACCTGCTCGATACACACACGATGTACGAGAACATCGCGCTGCCGATGAGCCTTGCCAAGGCAGATAAGAAAGTGATCGACCAGAAAGTCCATGAACTGGCAAAGAAAATGAATATTGAAAACCTTCTGCACAAATATCCGGGAGAGTGTTCCGGCGGTCAGAGGCAGAGAGGCGCGATCTGCCGCGCTTTGATCAATGACCCGGAGATCATCATCGCCGATGAGCCTACCGGCAACCTGGACTCCCAGAACTCAACGGAACTGATGCTGATCCTGCAGAAGCTCAACCAGGAAAACGGCGTCACGATCGTCATGGTTACGCATGACCCGATGATCACTTCCTATACATCAAGACTGGTATTCATCAAGGACGGCAACATCGAACGCGAACTGGAACGCGGTGATATGACCCAGGAAGAATATTTCAACAAGATCGTTGAGATCAACTCCGAAGAATCCAGAGAGGCGATCCGCGTATGATCTTCCGCGATGCGATCCGCGCCCTGAAGTTTGACAAGCCGAGAACATTTTTCTACTGGCTTACATTCTTCCTGACAACACTGTTCATATTCCTTTTCTTCAATATTCTTTTCAGCAATCCCAAAGGGTCGGAATATCTGACCGGAGGGACGGATATGCAGGCTACGGCGATCATTATCACGGTGGTCATCATCTGTCTTGCCTGTATCCAGAACGCGAATGATTTCTATGTCCGTTCAAAAGGAAAAGATATCGCGGTCCGCATGGTATGCGGTGCGACTTTCAACCAGGTCACTGCCTTCCTGCTGGCTCAGACGATGATCATCATGATCACATCCATCCCGGTCGGCATCCTCTGCGGCATGGGCGGCATCTCACTGCTGAATTACGCGTTCCGGGATATGCATGATGTGATCAATGTCATTTCGGTTTCTCCGCAGGCTCTGCTGATGATCTTCATCATCCTCATGATGGTGGTGATCTGGTCAACGATGATCAACCTGAGCTTTACATATACCAACGCGGCATTCTCCATGATGAGCAATGACGGAACATACACGACGAAGGAAGGCGGACAGTTCGGTGGTCTTCTCAGCAAGATCCCGCATGTTGTGCGGCAGATCTTCTATCTCGCATTGTTCATCATTCCGCTGATCCTGATCTTTACGAAGGATGTCTCTTCGCTGGCGATGTCCATCCTGGGTCTTCTGGGACTCAACGGGATCGTGGAGGATGTGGTATCAAGGAATATCACCAAGTCCATGAATGATACACAGCTGGATTTCGCGCCGACGCTTGCGGGCGGGGGATTCCTGCGGAAAGACCTTCGTGTGACAAAAGGCATCATGATTCTGTTCATTGCCTGTGCAGTCATCCAGATCAGCATCCTTTCCCAGAGACAGGATGTTGCGTATGACCAGCTGCTGTTCACATTCTCCTATGTCTCCATGAACATCCTTCTGCCGCTGACGATCATGTTCCGGCTTTCGACTGACCAGTCACGCCGCCGGAAGCACTTCCGCGTCCTGTACCAGATCGGTTTCCTGGAAAAGGATCTGCGGAGGATCACGATCGAGGAACTGGTCCGGCTGTATCTGATCATCGGGATCCTTACGCTGCTGTATGTCGGCGTGATCCTGCTGTCGATCGTTTCAAAGGGCATGATGACTGTCAGAATGATGGTTTCCCTGATCCTGTTCCTGATCGTACCGCTGCTCATCTGTATGGTCGCCAATATCGTGATGTATCAGAAAGCAGTACTCAAGGACATGACAAAACCTCTGTAATATATCTCATGGAGGACTGCCGCACGGCATCCTCCTTTTTGATTTGCGGAACACTATGCTATAATCAGATTACGCAGTATCACTGCCTCAGGGCGCAGTGAAGAAAGGAAATCATCATGGGTCTTTTTGATAAGCTTCTCAAGGAAGGTCAGAAGATGATCGAAGAAGCGGTCACGGAAGAAAACAAGGAAAAAGCAGCTGCTTTCCTGAACAACCTGAAAGATAATCTTGAAGAGAAAGCCGGGGAATTCAAACAGTACCTGGAAGAGAAGAATGAACAGGCGAAACAGGAAGAGACATATTACACACCTGATGAGGATGATACAAGAACATGCCGGGAAAAGATCCTGGCAGTGCTGAAAGAGGAATTCCCGGCATTTACGGTAAAGGAAAATGTATCCCCGCGTGAGCTGGGAGGAACCGGACGCTTCATGGATTATTCCATCGTTGTCTGTGACGGTGCGGATGTGAAGCTTGTAATGATGCTGATCGGAAAGACCACGACCTCACACCGCGAGTACCGCTGGAGCAGGGAATTCGCGGAAGAAAAGGGGTATCCGTTCATCAACTTTATCAAACATTATCCCAACAGGATCGAATACATTTCGCAGAGGCTGCATAAGTATCTGTGAGTGAAAGGCAGAAAGAGAAAAGCGGAAACGCGCCTGCGGCGGAAGCAGCGCGGTCAAATATGGACTTTGCAGGCAGTCTGGCCGCGTACCTTCCGGTATCGCAAGCATAGCTTGCTTCAAAGCTGTTTCTCTTTCTTTTTTGTTTATGACACTGCTCGAAGAACTGAAGAAAAAAGATGTCTGGGAGGACTTCCTGGCATACCAGACGGAACATGGCCGGCTGAAAGCGGATGAGCGGAAAAGGCTGGAAGTTTTCGTGCGGGAAGAAGAATACAGGGAAACTACGGATTCAATGGAATTCGGTTATCCCGTCCGCAGGCAGATCACGCGGCTTGGATCATCAGGCAAACGGGTCGTGTACAGTTATACCGATAATGAAATGTCCGTATTGAAGCTGCTTGCCTTTCTTTTATACCGGTATGATGAGAAACTGCCGGAATCCTGTTATTCTTTCCGGCGGAACAAGACTGCCCAGCAGGCTGTGCGGGATATCTGCCGTGTGCCGGACCTTGAAAAGAAATATATACTGAAAGCGGATATCCATAATTACTTCAATTCGATCGATCCGGATCTCATGATACCGATCCTGGAAGAAACGCTCAGCGATGATCCGGAACTTGTGCGTTTCCTTGCCTCGCTGATGAAGCAGGGAAGGTGTATCCGGGACGGTGAGATCAGGGAAGAGGAACGCGGTGCCATGGCCGGTGTGCCGACTGCGAATTTCCTTGCCAATCTGTATCTCGCTGATTTTGACCGTATGGTCGGTGAAAAGGGCATCCCTTATTACCGTTATTCGGATGACATGATCTTCTTCCTCACATCCGAAGAAGAACGGGATGCGGTCCGTGCGCTTCTGGAAAAGACATTGTCTGACAAGAAACTGACCCTGAATCCGGATAAGCTGTTTACAGGCGATCCGGGCAGTGCGTGGGAATTCCTCGGTTTCCGCTTCGAAGAAGGAAAGATCGATATTGCGCAGGGTACCCGTGAAAAGATGAAAGGGAAGATTCGCAGAAAAGCAGGAAGGTTATGGAAAAAACGGAAACAGGAACAATGGACCTATGAGCGTGCCGCAAAAGCCATGATCCGCTCATTTGACAGAAAGTTCTATGATATGGGCGGTGACGGCAGTTTTTCCTGGATCCGGTTCTATTTTCCGATCATAACGGAAACGGAAGGTCTGAAGGAGATCGATGCCTGCATGCAGAGATACCTTCGTTATCTGTATTCCGGCAGGCATTACAAAGGCAATTATGCCGTTACATACGAAGCGCTGAAGAAACTCGGATATACGCCGCTGGTGGCGGAATATTATAACTGGAAAGAAGAAAACCGGCTGCTGGAGAAGCAGAACAGGGAAGAAAAGGAGATCTGAGCCATGTTATTAAAGCAGATGAAATACTTGCAGGCAGTCGTCGAAAAGAATTCCTTTACGGAAGCCGCGAAAGTCTTCGGAATCTCCCAGTCAGCCATCTCCCAGCAGATCAGGACGATGGAGGAAGAGCTCGGGTTCCCGCTTGTAATACGCAAAAACAGGTCATTTGAAGTGACGCCCGCCGGCAGATACTTCTATGAGAAAAGTCTCGAGATCACGGCACTCAGTGAAAAAGCGTGCAGGGAAAGCAGGAAGATCGCCAGGAATGAACATGCCTCGCTGCGGCTCGGGACCGGCAGAAGGGCACAGGGCTACGCGGTGCAGAGGGCACTCGGGGAATTCAGAAAACGATATCCGAAAGCAGAGATCTCCATTGAGACCGGGACCGGCAGAAGTCTGGTGAAAGGTCTGCAGAAAAACAAGTTTGATCTGATCCTGACGGATGATTCCTGTGTCCTGAACAAGGATATGGACAGTACAGTTCTTTCCCGGAGGCAGTGGTATATGGAGCTTCCTGCAGGGAAAAAATATGATCCGGAAACCTCGCTGTCGGAACCGTGTATCATCACATCGGCGGAAGACCGGGAATACTTCCGGACCGTGCTTGGCTTCAAAGGACCGTTTCCGGAAGCGGATAACCTTGACGGAGCCCGTATGATGGTCCTGGCAGGGAAGGGGATCCTGCCGGTGGAAAGCGGCTCTGAGAAGATGCCGGGAGGGCTGATCGAGCGTGTTCCCCTGATGAAGGAAGGCCTGCAGCCAGCATTGACGATCCTGGCTGTATGGAACAGGAAAAACACGAATGACGCTGTCGGGGAGTTTACGGAAATACTCTCGGGACAGATGTGGTAATTCATAATTATGCCGGTCATGACCGGCATTTCTTTTGTCTGCATATATATAAGCAGCACTTATGCGGTGAATTCACTTCGGATAAGTCACGCTTATAAACAGAAGAAAGCATATAAGCCTGCCCATAAAATAAAAACAGAGACAGTTTGTCTGTCTCTGCGGCGGATCTGCCGATGCTTTTATGGTATTCTCCTGTGATGAATAGAATATTTATTTGTGTCCCCTGTGTAATTCTTTATAAACGGAAGGAAAGATTTTCGGGTCCATATCGTCATAGCACTTGTATAAATCCAGAATCAGTTTCCTGAATGCAGGATTCCGGTCATGGCAGACCCGGATCAGCTCCTTCAGCAGACCGTTTATATCGAACATTTCAATGGTGTCATCGAGTTTTCGGATGTTTCTTGTCTGTGAAAGGGTGATCAGGGCTTTTAGTATTTTTTCGATTTCCTTCTGGTCTGTTTTCCGCAGATCCCCGGAACATATTTCATTGATTTCAACAGTAATGAAATAGGGATCGCCTGTTTCCGCTATGCTGAAACGGTCAGCGAGGATCCTTTCGAGCAATTCCATGAACACATCCGAATTCAACCATTCGTCAGTCTGCTTGTTGTCCAGGATTTTTCCGTAGTGATCATAATACATCTGATTGAGTGTATTGATATCCCTGACACGGCTGTAGTCTTCGATGATCTTTTCCTCATTCAGATCGATCCCGTATTGTCTCATTGCCGTGAAGTATTCATCCGTGGCGGTGGTATAACGTTTTTTCATCAGTTCAACAGCCTGATAAAGGTCCAGGTTTTCTTCGATCTTGCTGTGCTTGTTATTGTCTGCCATATTCTGTCTCCGTTTATGATCTCTTCTATTATACAAATTTACCAAAAACCGGCGTCAATAATTCCCAGCAATGGCTTACAAAGTCATCCGGAAGCAAACTTATGACATATCCTGCAGGGAATGCTAAACTGAAAACGGTTATTGAATGACCTGGAGAAAGCATATGAAGAAACCATTTTACTGCGATGATGATATTTCACTGAAGCCTGCTGATTCCTCATGGCCGGGCATCGGATCCGTATATGATCTGTACAATATACTCTGTGATGTATGGTGCGCGGATACCTGCGCGCCAAGGATGCGTGAAGAATGGTCAGAAGAAAACAGGACGCTTGGACAATGCTCCGTTACAGCTTTTCTGGCGCAGGATATCTTCGGCGGAAAAGTATACGGCATACCGCTTCCCGACGGGAATTACCACTGCTTCAATGTTGTAAACGGGCAGAAATTTGATCTGACAAGCACGCAGTTTAAAGAAGATCTTGATTACGGAAATGTCACGGAGCAGTTCCGCAAAGTCCATTTCGCGAAAGAGGAAAAACATCAGCGCTATCTGAAACTGAAGGATCTGCTGAAGGAAAAGACCGGCAGAAAACCGATCCGCCTGATCGTATGCGACCTGGATGAAACACTGATCCGGAAAGATCGCACGATCCATCCGGACTGCATTGCGGCGATCAGGGAACTGCAGAAGAAAGGCATCTTGTTCGTGCCGGCAACCGGCAGGGGATATACGACCGTATCCGGAACATTGAAAGAGCTGGATCTGTTTGAAAAGGAGAACCAGTATGTCATGTCTTTCAACGGCGGCGCCTTAACGGAAAACAAAGGCACAAAAGTGCTGTATTTCCGTGATATGGACCGTTCCCTGGTACAGAAACTGTTTGAACGGGGCCTACGGTATGACGCTGCTGTGAGGGTCTATACAGCCGATATGGTCTATGTTTTCCATATGACGGAAGAAGAAAGACAGTTTTCAAAGGGCAGGTCCGGCGTTACCGAATGCGCAGGTGAAGACCTGTCATTCCTGGATGGACAGCCGATCGTGAAGATCGTATATGCCAACAGCAATTTTCCGTATCTGCGCAGTATTGAAGATGACATGAAAGACCTGAAAGACGAACTGGATATTTCCTATTCCAGCGGCAGATATATGGAATTCAACCCGAAAGGAATAAACAAGGGGACAGGACTGCAGAAACTTGCAGACCTGCTCGGTATCCCCATGTCACAGACGATGGCGATCGGCGACAACTTCAACGATCTCCCAATGATCCGTGCTGCCGCGGCTGGTGTCGGTACGGCAAATACAAACAGCCAGATGAAGCGCTTATGCCCGCATCTGACGGAACGGACATGTGAAGAAGGAGCGGTCGCGGAAGCGGTCGAAAGGTTTATATGAAGCTGATTGCCGTAAATGAAGCGTATGCGGAAAAAGAACGTGCTTCGCTGATGAAGGAAAGACAGAAAGGGAATATGGTCGTCCTGTGCAGTGAGCATAACCGGGCATGGCTGATGCACAACCGCTATATGCTTGCCAATCTCTTCATCGCTGACGGCGGGGAATTCGCTTTCGGCGGATGCCATGTCCTGTACGAGAAGCGTTCACAGTATCTGGATACGGTCATTTTCATACTGGAAAAAGAAGATGTACCTCACGCATTTACCCGGGAAGATCCCGACGCGTGCGGAGGCCGGCTGACCGTATCGGTCAGTGACAGTTCGCTTTCCACGGAAGCCTACAGTTATCCGGTGGAAGCTTCACAAAAACTGCAGGAACTGCTCAGCCCGTACTGCGATGTCAGGACAGACGCGGAAGGGCAGGCATATCTGATTTTTCATGACGCCGGATATGATGAGGCTATTGAAAAATGCGCGGAAGCCGTGCAGGCGTCTCCGGTCATGACCGAAAAGCATTTTCTTTAGGCATCCTGTTTGTATTCTGCACGCAGGCTGATATAATATAGGTGATAAAACTCAGGGCAGGGTGAAATTCCTGACCGGCGGTATACCCCGCGAGCCGAAAGGTATGAACCGGTGCGATTCCGGTGGCGACAGTAAAGTCTGGATGGAAGAGTATATTTATCCTTCATTTGCATTTAACCCGGAGGTTTTTATCATAAGCCTCTTTTTTTGAGGCATAGGAGGAAAACCATGAACAACGAAACAAAGATCCTTAACACACGGGCCATTGCCAAGGCAGCCGTCCTGGGCGCTGTGGCCTTCGTACTGATGCTGCTGGAATTCCCGCTTCCG
>CACZPD010000046.1 GCA_902782955.1 uncultured Erysipelotrichaceae bacterium | reverse complement strand
TGAGGGAAGCGAAACTGCTTAACCGCAAATATATACGGAGCACAAAAGCAAAAATGTGATAACTGCATAAAAAAGGGAACCGGATTCCGGCTCCCTTTTTGAAATTCAGTCTTCCTTCAGAAGAACTTCACCGTTGGACTCAATGATTTCTTTATATCTGTAATATGAATTCTTGATCTTTCTTTCCAGTGTTCCGGTCCCGTCGTTGAATCTGTCAACGTAGACAAAACCGTAACGCTTTTTCATTTCGCCTGTTCCTGCGGAAACGACGTCGATCGGTCCCCACCACAGATAACCCATGCAGGGAACGCCGTCCAGGATCGCTTCATGAACCTGTTTCAGATGCATTTCCAGATATCTGACACGGAACGGATCATCGATCTTACCGTTTTCATCCAGATTCTCATCCAGGCCGATACCGTTTTCTACGATGAACTGCGGCAGGTGATATCTGTCATTGAGGACGTTCATTGTATAGCGCAGACCCTTCGGATCAACTGCCCAGCTCCACGGCTTGGGGCTGCTTTCCTTCAGGTACGGGTTTTTCTTTCCGGCAATACCACCGGTGTTGCTGATCATGTTGGCGTCTACCGCGTATACAGCGGAGCGGTAATAGCTGTAGGAAATGAAATCGATCGTGTTTTCTTTGATCAGCTTCAGACCTTCTTCATCCATCTCAGGTTTCAGGGACGGATTCTCATTCCAGATCCGCTTTACGTATCCGGGGATCTCACCGAGTGCCATCGGATCGCACATGTAGAAGACTGCCATGCGCTGCGTCTGCAGGGCACCGAGGACATTGTCAGGATTGCAGTCATCCGGATAGGTTGCTGTACCGGAAGCGGTCATCATATTGCCGATGAGGTTGTTTTCATCGATCTCGTGACCCAGTTTCACAGTCCACGCGTTGGCAACGAGGATATTGTAATAACCCTGCCAGATCTCTTTCTGTGTAATGGATCCGATCGGATCATTTTTGTCTTTCGGATCTGTGATATTCAGCATGCCGGCAGCCACAAACGGGTTTCTCAGCATAGCATTGACTTCGTTGAAAGTCAGCCAGTATTTTACTTTTCCTTTATATCGGGTAAATACAGTTGTGACGTAGTTCTTCCAGAATTCAATTAATTTCGGATTGGACCATCCGCCGTATTCTGTGAGCAGATGAAGCGGCGTCTCATAGTGGGAAAGGGTGATCACCGGTTCCATGCCCAGTTTTTTCATTTCATCAAACAGGTCTTCGTAAAACTTCAGTCCTGCCTCATTGGGTTCGCTTTCATCACCGTTTGGATAGATCCTTCCCCATGCAATGGAGGTACGGAAACTGTTGAAGCCCATGCCGGCCATGAGCTTTAGATCTTCCTTGTATCTGTGATAGAAATCAATACCTTCATGACTCAGGTATTTCTTGTTTGGATCCAGGCACATTTCCCATTTGCCTGTTTCCTCATTCCATTTGAGACCCGGCTCCCTGGAGCCGATACCCACCATAATGTCCGTTACGTTAGGCTGCTTGCCGTCTTCCAGCCAAGCGCCTTCCAGCTGATTGGCAGCGACAGCGCCGCCCCACAAAAACTCTTTCGGAAAACTCATATTATATTACCAGACCTTTCTTTTCTTTATTATCATTGAATATCCGCAGAATGAAAAGAGAAGCATTTCCTGATTCTGGAAATATGTTGCGCCACTGCACTAAAATTATCTACAATGCAGACAGAAGAAAGCAGGAAAAGACAGATGAAGGAAAATAAAAACTATATTTACTGGCTGGTCGTTATTGCCGGCTGCGGTCTGATCGGTACATGTCTCGGTCTTGGGGTGAATGTTGCGGGATTGTTCTTCAGTCCTATTGCAAAGGATTTCAATGTCGGCAGGGGAAGTGTTTCTGCGACACTTATGGTTTATAACCTGATACAGGCTTTTACGGGACTGGCTGCACCGGCATCGCTGCGCCGTTTCGGCCTGAAGAAAATGGTGATCTTCGGAACGATCGTTCAGGCGGTCACAACATTCCTGCTATCTGTCAGCCCGAATGTAGCAGTTCTGATGATCCTCAACGGCATCCGCGGTTTCGCTTCCGGACTGATCGGCACGGTTACGGTAACGGTCATGATCAATTACTGGTTCAATAAAAACAACGGTCTGATGACAAGCATTGCCATGGGATTCTCCGGTCTCGCTGCCGCATTGCTGTCTCCCATTCTTTCAGGTATTATCGCAAATGCCGGATGGCGCACCGGGTATATGGTGCTTGCGCTGATCACGGTATTCTTCAATCTGCCTGCGATCCTGTTCCCGATCGCCCTGAAGCCGGATTATAAATACATGGAACCTTATGGGGGCAGAAAAGAAACATCATCTGAGGGTACAGGAAATCAGAGCGATCTGTCGATCTCTGTTGTCATGCTTGTGATCCTCATGGTTTATACGGGATGTTCAGCCGCTGCCGCTGCGCTTCCGCAGCACTTCTCGGGTATTGCGGAGTCCTACGGCATGCTGCAGACAGGTGCGCTTATGGTGAGTGCCTGCATGATTTCCAATACAGCAGGGAAGATCCTGCTTGGAACACTGATCGACCGTTTCGGCGCAAAACTCTCCATTTCGATATACGCTGCTGTCATTGTATGCGGAGCTCTTCTGATCGTGATCAGCAGGAGTTCGGTAATCCTGATCGCCGCTGCTGCGATGTATGGATTATGCTATTCCATGGGAACCGTATCCACCGCAATGCTGACAAGGGAGATGTTCGGACCTGCCAAATACAGCCGTGTTTATCCGAAACTGGCTATGGCAACAACGATTTCAAATGCCGTATTCACAACAGTAGTCGGCATGCTGTATGACATGAGCGGGACTTATTCAACAGTTATCCTGTTCCTCGGATGTCTGGTCGTTCTTGCTTTCTGCATGGTGCAGCTGGCTTATGCCAGGAAAGCAAAAATGGCAGCCTAAAACATAATACATAATTCAAAAAAGCCTGCTGAAACGGATATTCAGCAGGCTTTTAAAGTCTTTATATATGCAGGATCAAATAAGAGAAGGGAACCTATTGTCCCATCCTGTCGGAATCTGTTATCTGCCGGATGACGCGGCATGGATTGCCTGCGGCGAGGCTGTGCGGGGGAATATCCCTGGTCACAATGCTGCCCGCTCCGATCACGGAACCTTCACCGATGGTCACACCGCCGCATACTACGACATTTGCGGCAAGCCAGCAGTCTTTTTCGATCGTGATCGGTTTTGCGTATTCAAGGTTATAGTAACTGCCGTCTTCCCGCTGTCTTATATTCCGTTCTTCCGGGACAAGGGGATGCATAGGTGTTGCAAGGGTTACGTTCGGTCCGATCAGGACATTATCGCCGATATGGACAGGACAGACATCCAGACATGTGAAATTGAAATTCGTGGCGCAGAATTTCCCGAAATAGGTATTGCATCCATAATCAAAATAGACCGGTGCCTGCAGTGCGGGAATATTTGGTGTATTCGGAAGCAGTTCCCGCAGTATTTCCTCCCGTTCTGTTACCAGGTCTTCGTCGGTCAGATTATACTTCCTTGCCAGTTTCCTGGCTTTCACCAATAACGTCACCAATTCAGGATCTGACGGATCGTACAGTTGTCCGTTCACCATTTTTTCGTATTCTGTCATAATACATTTTCCTCCGCAGTTTCCGGCTCTATGAGCATGCGAACAAATAAAAAGTTATCAGTCAGGTTTATACGGGATCCATTTCCCGTCCTGCAGTATTTCAAACTTTCCCCATTCCGGCTTTCCCTGATCCCGTCCTTTTACCCGGACAGGCAGGAATGCGTCATGCTGGCAGAACGGAAGGGGATCTTCTATGATGATCCAGCCATTCTCATCGACCAGAGCATTCCATTCATCCAGCAGATCTTCCGCAGATTCATAGAGCTGATCGGAAGAACAAAGGACCGCATCCGGACTGAAGTATTTGAAAAGATAGAATCCTTCTTCAGATTCATAAACCATTATTTTATAAATGAAGTCGTTCCCGTTTTGTTTGATTGGTTTTTTCAGATAGGCATATTGTCTCATAAGTCACCTTTATTGTTTATTGCCGGCTTTGTAATATCGAATAACAGGTATTTATTACGTCAGCTTCGCAGGTTCTGCAGTACATGCGAAAAGTGTATGGCAAAAAAGATCATACCGGTAACTGCCAGAGGAAGGTTTCGTCTCCAGATGCCGATTGCGATGTAATACAGAGGCGGCATAGCGACAATGAACAACATCATAACAAGCAGACTCTGGTGACCTGTGTAATACAATCCCCAGCCTGTAAAATTGGCAGCCAGCACGGCAAGCGTTAAGCCGAAGAATACCTTTTCTTTTACGGATGATACCGAAAACAAATCTGCGTCTTTGTGAATCATAAAGATCATAAAGGCAATGCACAGGGATCCTGATACTTTTTCCAGAAGATCCAGCACCGCCGATGTTTCATGCATCTGCATGATCGGATTGGTTTTGGGATTGATTAACGGCATCAGGAGATAAGGGAGTTCCTGAACCGCAAACAAAACGAGTCCGGGAAACCAGAACCCGAAATACTGATTTCCGATCAATTTAAACCAGCGTACCATACGCTCTCCTTTTTGGACGCAGAGCTATTCTTCTGAAAAATCGGTGTCCATTGCGACCTGCAGCCGGTATTCAGGGAACGCCTTCTTCACGTCACTTACAACTTCCCTGTACACGCTTCTGCGGTCTTTTGCGTCAAAGCTGATCACGATGTCAAAGCGCATGATTTTCTCATCTTTCAGCAGATAAAAGCCATGCAGCTGTTTGACATGCTCATGGGAGAAAACGATCTCCCTGACTTTCTGCAGTGTTTCAATAATCTCAGGGTCTTTGGTGTTTACTGAGTAAACACTGACAGCCGTCAGGATGACATGGTGTTCTTTCAGCACCTTCATGGTTATCTCGCGGATCAGCTGGTCAAGTCTGTCAGCGGAATATGTATCCGGCACTTCGATATGGATGGAACCATTCCAGTTATCCGGTCCGTAGTTATTCA
>CACZPD010000045.1 GCA_902782955.1 uncultured Erysipelotrichaceae bacterium | reverse complement strand
TCATGCCAGGAAACGATCCTCAATCCTTCAGGAAATCTGGGCAAGGGCTATTCTTTATAACTTCTCTTTTGTCATTATCCGGGAACTTGCAAAAAGAAAATCAAATAAGAAGAATAGAAAATATGTGTATGTGATCAATGAAACATGTGCAATTCACCTCATCCGTGATCTCCTGATAATCAGAAAAGGCGGCTCACCACCGCCTGATCCTGAAGCTCTGATCTTAAAAGAGACCTTACCATTACGGCCTGGTCGCAGCGACCCTCGCAAAGTCCGCCCCCAGTCTGTAATTGGCTTCAACTATCGCTTTTTATAAAGCATCTTCATTATATCTGATAATTCGAATCTTAACTTACATCTTATGATGCTTTTTTGTCATGCCTGTCGATTTGTTGTGAAAGAAAAGCCTGCAGATTGCTTTCTTTATTCATCTGCAGACTTCTTCTTAACTTAATGACGTTGAGCTGAGCTCCTTTTTTACTTCTGATTTCTCTTCTTTTCATCCAGATACGCTGCGGCGGATAAGGCAGCTGTATTGCCCTGTCCCGCGGCTTTGATGTACTGATACGGGAGCCCGGCAATATCACCGCATGCGTAGCATCCCTCAAGGTTTGTTTTCATCTGCAGGTCCACTTTGATGTGGTTGTTTTCCACCTGCAGGCCAGGCACGAGCTGGCCCGGGAACTGGCTTTCACGCAGAATGAATACGCAGTCGACCGGATATTCGCTGCCGTCTGTCTTCAGGGCGGATGTTTTCATTTCACCGGTGATCTCGACAGGTTTTTCCCGTATCACGTTCACATTGTTACGGAAAACAGGTTCATCCTTGTACAGAGGGAAGTAATATACGGTACCGGCTACTTCTGCCAGGAAGTCCGCTTCCGCTTCTTCCTTCGGGGACGAGGAGATCACAGCGACCGTTTTTCCCCGGTACAGCGGGGCATCACATGTGGCGCAGTAACTGACGCCGCGGCCGAGGAATTTTTCTTCGCCGGGATACGGTTTTCCGTTTGTGACACCGGAGGCGAGGATGACGGAATCCGCTTCGATCATTTCATTCGCGGATGTCTGCAGGGCATAATAATCGCCCATGGCATATACGGAAGTGATCTTTTTTTCCGTTATGGAAATACCCATAGACTCAATGTGCTTCTGGAAAGCCGCGGCGAGATCCGCTCCCTTTACGGCCGGGAAGCCGAGATAGTTCTGGATCTCATGCGCTTTTGACAGTTTTGTACTGAGGTCGGCGCTTCCGAATACGATGATGTTCTTATTGCGGATCTTCGCTGTAATCGCTGCCGACAGGCCTGCCGGACCGCTTCCGATGATTGCTATATCATAACGTCCCATACTTTATATCCTCCGTATCAGCCGGGGTATTTCCGGTTGTTCAGCTAAGGAAATCATGGAATGAAGACCTGTTTCTGTCAAATGAAATGACCGGAAAGAAGCGCTTTTTATAAAAACCACTTCCTTTTTGGAATGTAATGTTGCTAAAATGGTTATCTGTAAAGGGGAAATTATGACGAAGAATCTGGCCCGGCTGGCATTTATACTGTTTATTATCCTGATCTGTCTGATCGGTTATACATTATGGAAAAATCATGCTTTTTCTGCCGTCTGCACACTGATTCAGGTAATGTAATGATATGAGACGAAATACTTTGACAATGGTCATGCAGAGGATCTTTCTCGCGATCGTCATCCTTCTGCTTGCGGCAATCGCCGGTGCGGTCGGTTACCGAATTTATATGAACCATGAGATCCGGGAAAAGGAAAGGATCGCGGCGGAAACGACACCGGAGCCTTCACCGGAAGCGACGCCGGAGCCTACACCGGAACCGACACCTACGCCGACGGTAGATCCCGAAGAGGATCCGCGCTTCTATGATCCGGAAGGGTACCTGATGATCGCCAATAAGAAACATAAACTGCCGGACGGCTATGAGCCTGCGGACCTGATCGAACTGGATGTCCCGCTGGTACATTCCTATGAGAACCAGCTGCGGGAAGAACCCGGAAAGGCACTGATGAAAATGTTCGCGGCCGCGAAGGAAGACGGCATCACCCTGATCCTGGGATCCGCATACCGTTCAGCGGAATATCAGGAATCACTGTACAATACCTATCTGGGCAGGAATACGAAAGAATACGTTGACTCCGTCAGTTCACGTCCGGGATATTCCGATCATCAGACGGGATGTGCCGTGGATATCGGGGACAGCACCCTGGCAAATTATCTCCAGCAGAGTTTCGAGAATACCGCTGAAGGTCAGTGGCTGTTTGCTAACGCATATAAATACGGCTTTATTCTCCGCTATCCGAAAGACAAGGAAGATGTCACCGGATATGCGTATGAACCCTGGCATTACAGATATGTCGGAAAGGAATACGCAAAAGAGATACATAATGCAGGAGAAGGAATGACCTTTGAGGAATTCTTCGGGCTGAAAGGCGGGAATTACATTGAATATGAATGAGATACGTCCTTGAAAAGGGCGTATTTTTCTGCCTATTAAGTTGAAAATGAAACGCCATGTATATAAAATAATGAAAGCAGGGGGAAAGAATGAACAACAAACTGCCTGAAAAACTGACGCTGCTGAGAAAATATTACGGCCTGTCACAGGGGGAAGTGGCACAGGCGCTGGATATCCCGGTCACCGAATATATGAACTGGGAGAACGGCAACTCGATCTGTGCGATCTACGAACTCCGCATTCTTGCGGAATTATTTCGCGTTCCCGTACAGGCGCTTGTAGATAATACCAAGATCATCAGTGTTGCGAATACCGAGGAGACGGACCAGCTGGAAATGGCAAAGACTTCGCAGTTCGCGAAACCGGATAATACACTTCTGTCCGGTGTTTCTTCCAGTGCGCCGACAGCGGAACTGCCGGTCGATGAAGCAACCAAGACGATCGATACCCTCCAGTTCCAGGAAACGGATATGAACGAGATCGTGGATGTCCTTCCGGAACAGGAAGCTACTCTGACGATGCAGAGCACGATCCCGGCAGAAGTCATTCGTGAACCTGTCCGCAATAAGAAAGTAAAACGGAAATCAATGATCTATCTCGCTGCAGGACTGATCGCTGTTCTGGTCCTCGCTGTGCTTGGATTTGTACTGGGCAGAGGAGGCGGCAAGACAGAAGTATCCCTGTCTTCCCTGAACCGTCTGGCACTGGGTGATCAGTTTTCCGTTTATATCGATAAAGATGAAAACGTGCAGATACGCGGCGCCCTGAATCATGCGGATGCGTTTGAAAAAGATATCGTACAGGTCAGCGCGTTCGGAAACTTCGCGCTGGGACTGAAAAAAGACGGTACGGTCGTATGCAGCCAGACAGATTTCGATACATCCGATCTGAATGACGCTGTACAGATCGCGGCAGGCAGAACGCATGCAGCGGTCCTGAAAAGCAACGGCACTGTCGCCTGCAAGGGCAGTACGGCAGGCTGTGAGGCTGTGTCTGAATGGAAGAATATCAAACTGGTCCGCGCCGGAGATGACGTTACAGTCGGCATCGGCAAGGACGGCAGTATTCTGGCGAGCGGAAATGTCCCGGCAGCGCTGCTGAGTGAAGGCGGC
>CACZPD010000044.1 GCA_902782955.1 uncultured Erysipelotrichaceae bacterium | reverse complement strand
TTGGCATAGAAGAATGTTTCATGGCACCAGGATTCCATATGCACACGGTAGAGCTCGAGATCCTTTTCGATCTTCTTCAGCTCTTTCGCCTTTCCGGTTTCCATGAAGTAGTTCCTTCTTTCCTCCGGATCGGCATCCAGCCATTTATCGCCGTCTTCCTTGGCAATCTCATAGGCGATCTCTCTGACGTCCTCTGCGTGATATCCGTCCTCCGGAAGCGGATATTCCTTTCCGAAGTACTCAAAATAACGGGATATCAGGGACTCACCCAGCATGCGGATCTGGTTGCCTGCGTCATTGACATAGAATTCACGCAGCACATCATAGCCGCTCTTTTCCATCAGACGGCAGATGCTGTCGCCCCATGCGGCATTCCGCGCATGACCGCAGTGCAGGTCGCCGGTCGGATTGGCGGATACCCATTCGACCAGGACTCTTTTGCCTTTTCCGCTGTTGTTGGAACCATAGTCATCCCCTGCTTCAATGATCGGATTGATGCAGGTGCTGAGTGCCTGCGCGCTGATCCTGAAATTGATGAATCCGCCGCCGGCGATCTCCACAGAAGAAGCTTCCGGGATCCGCTTCTGAATATCTTCCAGCAGGTCTGCCGCGATATCCCTCGGCTTTCTGCGCAGTGTCCTGGCCAGACGCATGGCGATATTGGTGGAGTAATCCCCCATCTTCACGTCACGCGGTGTTTCCACCATGACCAGGCCTTCTTCTGCCTCGATCCCGAATTTTTCCTTTATGATTCCTGTTATTTCCGAACAGATCTTTTCACTGATGTAGCTCATATTCAAAACCCCCGATAAACTGATTTTATATCTCTTCGATCTTTACGCCGTTGTCCGCCAGATAGTTCTCGATTTCTTCCAGCTGTTCACGGTCAAACAGCATGACTGCTTCTCCCCTCCATCTTTTATAAAAAAGACAGGAGTTGTTTTTGGAGATGCGCACCGGCTGTGCCTTTTCATAATCCCGCAGGCTTCCCATCATGATGATGCCCCTGACACCCAGGCCGCTCTTCATCTGATAGTACATCGCGCCCAACAGCAGCAGCATGCCGCTCTGGATCCAGCGGAACGGACCGTCAAAGTTCAGGAAGCTGATCACTGCCATTACGCCGAATACCGCGAACACGATCCATTTCATGCCGGGCTTCACTTCCACATCCACTTCCTTGGAATGTCTCAGCATATTCAGAAACATGACGAATATAACGCCGTCAAGACAATAGAACAAAATATCTTCAGTCATGTGCCACCTCCGCAGACATATATGTTTAATATTATACGCAAACAGAAAAAAAACCGCATCATTTTGATACGGTTTTTCATTTTTCTTACTCTTTTCCGGCTTCCAGACGCCTGATTCCGAAGATCATCAGGGCTGTTCCGATACAGGAAGCGATGGCGCCGATCAGTACGACGTTGGATACACCGAGATGCTGGAACAGCTGTCCGCCGAGCAGGGAAGCCAGCAGGGAACCGCATGTCAGGGTGATGCCCATGACTGCCTGCCCTTTATTCCGGTCTTCCTCATTCACGTAGGTATTCGCGAAATATACCGCGGCCGGTACAAGTGCGGCATAACTGAACATCTGCAGCACCATGACGAAGTACAGCATCGTGACATTCGGGCAGATCCATGTCAGTACATGCTTGACGCTGTACATGACTGCCGCGAAGATCATGATCTTGTTTATGGATACCTTTTCCAGGATCTTGGAGAAGGCAAACATGGTCGGCAGCTCCACCATGGCTGCGATAAAGAGGACTGTACCCTGCACGGATTCAACAGAACCCTGTCCGCCGGCCGCGTCGCCCATGATGTTGGCAATGATCTTGGCCATGTATGTGTTGATCAGCATATGGCAGAAATACATCAGGATCATGGACAGCACAATGATCGGGATCTTGTTGTATTTCCTGAGGAATGCCGCATAGGAGAGATCTTTCTTCTTGTTTTCCGAAGCAGCTTCGCTTTCCTTTTCCGCCGCTTCCGCAGCTTCTTTGGAAGGTTCCGGCATCAGCTGCATCAGCAGCCCCGAAAGACCCGCAAACGCCGCGATATACCACGGCATGATGGACTTGCCCATCATACCCCACAGTCTGCCGAGCAGTGAAGAACCTACCGCATATGCGGCAGAACCGATGCCCCGGCCGAAGCCATAGTTGATCTTCTGTCCGTCCTTTTCATAGATGAACGCCATAGAGTTGAAAAACGGAAGCGAGAGCGCGGCTGTCATGAATGTCAGGATCGTAAAGATGATCATGAATATGGAATTGTTCGGCATGAAGGCAAGGATGAACGCCATGACGATCGTCAGGATCATCGCGCCGGTAATGAATTTCTTTTCTGTCAGTGTTTTCGATTTGTCGATGATACTGCCGGAGATCGTCTGTCCGAACAGGCCGCAGATACTGATTGTCGCAATGATGATGCCGATCGTCCCGTCCGCGAAGCCGCTCTGGGAAAGGAAATTATAGGCATATCCGGATGTTGCGCACACCATGAACATAAACGAAGCATTGATGAGTGCGTATTTGATATTCAGATATTTATACTTCATAAGCTCCCCTTTTCTGATTTTTATCATACCATATCAAAACTGTTTCACCGTCACCGGGGTACATAAAAAAGCAGGATCCGCATCCTGCTTTGTGATCATTTATGGAAGATCCTGTTTCCGTCATGATCTGTCTGGATCACGCGGAGGACTTCAAATCCGGCGCCTTCCAGGATATTGGTCATGGTGTCGACCGGTACGAGGCCGGTAGCCTTGACGACCACCTCTACGCCTCTTTCGGTACTTCTGTATACCGCCAGGTTCTCCAGATTGGCATCCTCTTCCGCAAAGAGTTTCGCGATCTTCAGGAATTCACCGGGAACATCGTTGCATTTGATGATGAACCTCGTTCCCTGCGTCCTGTATCCCATCAGCCTGATGAAGGCATCGAAGATATCCTTTTCGGTAATGATCCCGATGACCTTCTGTTCTTCATCCACGACCGGCAGTACGCTGATCTTGTTCTTCAGCATTTCCGCCGCAGCTTCCTCGAGGAACAGGTCCGGGGATACCGTTACGACATCCGTGATCATGATCTCGGATGCCTTCGTTTTGGAAAGCAGGTAATTCAGTTCGTAGATCGACAGGGAAGTCGTGGATCTGCCGGAGCTCTCGGAAACCAGGCCTTCGGTCAGAAGACCCTGTATCTTCTGATTTTCATCCACGACAGGCAGGCGGTGGAAATCATTCTTTGCCATGATATCCAGCGCTTTGGAAACAGACACATCACCTGTGATCGTGATGGGGTTCTTTGTCATATGATCTTTTACGTACATTTTATCCTCCCAGATACGCCTTTCTGACCTTTTCGCTTTTTGCCAGTTCACTGCCGGTTCCTTCCAGCGTGATCTTTCCGGTTTCCAGCACATACGCCCTGTCGGCTACCGCAAGCGCCATGCGGGCATTCTGTTCCACCAGCAGGACGGTCGTCCCGTTTTTATGAATGTCTTCGATGATGCGGAAGATCTCGCGCACCAGCAGCGGCGAAAGACCCATGGACGGTTCATCCATCAGGAGGATCTTCGGCTTTGCCATCAGCGCCCTGCCCATTGCCAGCATCTGCTGTTCACCGCCGGAGAGCGTACCGGCCAGCTGCTTCCTTCTCTCTTCCAGACGCGGGAAGCGTTCGAAGACCTTGTGCATGTCTTCTTTGATCCCTTCCGTATCCTTCCGCGTAAATGCGCCCAGGATCAGGTTTTCCTCCACGGTCTGCTGGGCAAATACACGCCGTCTTTCCGGGACCTGCGCGAGGCCCATGGAAACGATGCGGTGCGAAGGTACCTTGGTGATATCCTGTCCGTCCATATAGATCGTTCCCGATGCCGGACGGATCAGACCGGAAATCGTATGCATCGTCGTTGTCTTGCCGGCGCCGTTGGCACCGATCAGCGTCACGATCTCGCCGTCCCTGACCTCGAAGGAGATGCCCTTGATGGCTTCGATCATGCCGTATTTTACAACCAGGTTTTCAACTTTCAGCATAACTTATTCTCCCAGATAGGCCTTGATCACGTTCTTGTCAGCCTGGATCTCGGCCGGTGTGCCGCATGCCAGCATCGTGCCGTAGTTCAGTACGGTGATCTTTTCACAGATCCCCATGACCAGCTTCATATCATGCTCGATCAGGAGGATGGCTATATCAAACTGTTCCCTGACGGTACGGATCGTATCCATCAGGTTCTGCGTTTCCTGCGGGTTCATGCCCGCTGCCGGTTCATCCAGCAGGAGCAGTTTCGGATGTGTTCCCAGTGCCCGTACGATCTCCAGCTCACGCTGTTTGCCGTATGGCAGATTCCTTGCCAGCTTGTCCGCGTCATCCTGCAGTTCAAATACGGATAATAAACGCATCGCCTCTTCATCCATCGCTGTTTCCTGCGCATGGAAGCGCGGCAGTTTCAGGACGCCTGTCAGAAGGCTGTAGTCCGCCTGCGTATCCAGTGAGATCAGGACGTTTTCCTTTACCGTCAGGTCCTTGAACAGACGGATGTTCTGGAATGTCCTGGCAATGCCCATACGGGCGATCTGGTGCGGTTTTTTGCCGACGATGTTCTCGCCGTACAATTCGATCGTCCCGTCACTGGGCAGATATACACCCGTCAGCATATTGAACACTGTCGTCTTGCCGGCGCCGTTTGGCCCGATCAGGCCGTACAGCTGTCCCGGTTCGATGGTCAGATTGAGACCGTCGACGGCACGCAGACCGCCGAAATTGATGCCGAGATCCCTTACTTCCAGTACGTTCGTCATGTCTCTGCCTCCTGTGTCTTATCCCCGGCAGGCCGGAACATGATCCGCCCGGAAGCGGAATGCTTCGCCAGCATCATTACGATCAGGACGATGGAATACATCAGCATCCTGTAATCGCTGAACGATCTCAGCAGCTCCGGCAGTACCGTCAGGACCGTTGCCGAAATGATGGAACCGCGGATGGAACCCATGCCGCCCAGCACCACCATAACGAGGATCTCGATGGATTTGTCAAGCGTGAATACACTTGGCTGCAGGAAGCGGATATAATGCGCGTACAGCGCGCCGGCAACACCCGCGAAGAAAGCGGAGAATACAAACGCCAGGATCTTGTACCGGTTTGTATTGACGCCGGAAGCTTCGGCCGCGATCTCGTCTTCACGCACGGATATGATGGAACGTCCGTGGCGGGAAGCGATCAGCGACTTGGCCGCAAGCACGCAGAGAGCCGCGCCGAAGAATGCCCATGTGAAAGTCGTATAAGCGGGAATATTCGGATATCCCTTTGTACCGCCGAACAGCGTCAGGTTCTTCAGGATATTCCGGATGATCTCGCCGAAAGCCAGCGTGATGATCGCCAGGTAGTCCCCGCGCAGACGCAGGGTCGGAATGGCAACGATATATCCTGCCGCCATAGCCGAAAGACCGCCGATCAGGATCGCGACCGGGAATTCCAGGGCCGGGATCAGCGGCAGCGATTTGGAAATAAATGCACTGAGATAGGCGCCGATTGCCATGAATCCGGCATGCCCGAGCGCCAGTTCACCGAGGAATCCGGATGTGACATTCAGGGATACCGTCAGGATCACATTGATGCATACGACCAGGAGGATGCCCTGCCAGTATGTATTGATGACTCCGGATTTCTGCAGCGCGAATAATACGGCATAGCTGCCCAGAACTGTCCCGAAATCGATCAGGAGCTGTTTTTTGAATGACTGATCCATAAACCCCTCCTATACCTTTTCCCGGACATCTTTTCCGAGGATGCCTGCCGGCTTCAGCACCAGCATCAGGATCAGGACCGCAAAGACGATCGAATCCAGAAGCTGTGAAGAAATATACGCTTTGACCATTGCTTCGATCATGCCCAGGAAGAATCCGCCCAGCACAGCGCCGGGAATGGAGCCGATCCCGCCCAGGACAGCGGCGATAAACGCCTTGATGCCGGGCAGGGAACCCATCGTCGGATTGATCGGGGAATAACAGTTGGAGTAGAGGATACCCGCAACTGCCGCCAGGGCGGAACCGATCGCAAAGGTCAGGGAGATCGTATTGTCCACGTTGATGCCCATGAGACGCGCCGCCCCTGCGTCTTCAGAGACTGCGCGCATGGCCTTTCCCATGTTCGTATTGCGGATGAACAGGGTCAGGACCACCATGAGCACAACGGAAATGATAAATGTAATGTAGTAGTTCGCACTGATCGTGACCGCGCCGATCTTCAGCGCCGGCAGGGCGATAAAAGACGGATACGGTTTCGGATTGGCGGTAAAGATCAGCTGAAACGCGTTTTCCAGCAGGTAGCTGATGCCGATCGCCGTGATCAGAAGCGAGATACGGGATGCGTTCCGGAGCGGCTTATAGGCAAACTTTTCCATGATCACGCCAAAAGCGGAACAGCTGAGAATCGATATGATACATGCGATATACCACGGCAAACCGGCATTCAGGCAGATCAGGGAAACATACGCACCGACCATGATGATGTCGCCGTGCGCAAAGTTGATCAGCTTGGCAATGCCGTAGACCATCGTATATCCCAGGGCAATCAGCGCATAGATGGAGCCAATGTTCAGCCCATTGATAAACTGCATGATAAACTGACTGAATCCTGACATTCATTCCCTCCTTTCAACGGCAGTTCATATGTAAAAGAGGGGAGCTTTGATCCGCTCCCCTCTTTATGATTTTAACGGATTGTAATTACTTGCCGTATGATACGTACTTGCCGTCTTTGATCGTTACGTAAACAGGTGTCTTGATCGGGTCGCCTGTTTCGTCGAATTTCAGTGTGCCGAGAATACCCTTATGCTCGATCTTCGCCAGCTGCGCGTTGATGTCAGCCGCGTTCAGGCTGTTCGCTGCTTCGATCGCTTCCAGCAGACACATCGTTGCGTCATAGGAGTTGATGCCGAAGGAGTTGATCGGCTGGCCGTATTCAGCCTGGTATTCTTCCATGATCGCCTGTACGGATTCCATATCCGGGCTGTACTGGTTGATGAATACTGCGCCTTCCAGGGCAGCGAGGTCACTTGCGGAAGCGACTTCCAGGACACCGTCCCAGCCGTCGCAGCCGATGAACTGGGCATCAATGCCGAGATCTCTTGCCTGGGTTGCGATCATGACGTCTTTTTCATAGTAGTTCGGGATGAATAATACATCCGGCTGTGCAGCCGCGATCTTTGTCAGCTGTGTGGAGAAGTTCGTATCATCTGTTCCAAATGCTTCGGACTTCAGCGCGAGTTCGCCGCCCTTTGCCTGGAATTCCTCTTCGAAGGAAGTGCACAGACCTACGGAATAGTCATCGTCGGAGTTGTACAGTACAGCTGCTTTTCTCAGACCCAGCGTGTCATACGCAAAATCTGCGATCAGGGCAGCCTGCTGCGGATCTGTGTAGCATGCGCGGAATACATTCGCGCCGGCATTGGCTGTGAAAGCCTCTGCTGTGGCAGACGGTGAAATGATCGGGACCATCGTATCCGCAGAAGCACCCGCGACGGCGATGGATTCACCGGAAACGGTCATGCCGATGATGCCTGCGACCTTGGTGTCGCTGACGAACTTGTTATAGATGTTGACTGCCTGTGTGGCGTCTCCTGTCGTATCCTGGATCTCGCACTTGATGTTTGTGCCATGTGCTTCGTTCCAGTCCTTGACTGCCAGGGCTGCCGCGTTGGTGACTGCGCCGCCGTAAACAGCGAGATCACCGCTGGTCGGTCCGCCGGTTCCGATCGTATAGGAACTCAGATCACCGGCTGCTGTATAGCCTGTATCGCCGGCCGGCTGTTCGGAAGAGCCGCCGCTCGGTGCACCGGATTCACATGCGGCCAGTGCCAGACACATGACTGCAGCGAGACTCCCTTTAACGAGTTTGTTCATTTTCATAATTTCCCCCTGTAATCTTATTCAGATGAAATCATTATAATTCTTTAAAGGTAAAATACAACAAAGATTTTCACATTTCTTTCACAAATTTATGAAAATTTTTCATTTGTGATTTCTTAACAAATATACTGTTTTGTTATATGATGCGAACATACAAGGAGGCAGGTCTATGACTTCCGGAAAAGACCCGTATATCAGGACAAAGGCACTCATCGGCGAAGAAGCGGCTGAACGGCTCAGACAGGCCAGGATCGCCGTTTTCGGCATTGGCGGCGTCGGCGGGTATGTGGTGGAAGCCCTGGCCCGCAGCGGTGTCGGCACACTGGACCTCATCGACCATGACGATGTCGATTTCACCAACCTCAACCGCCAGATCATCGCGTTGCGCAGCACCATAGGACGCCGGAAGACGGATGTATTTGCGGAACGCATCCACGACATAGATCCTTCCATTACCGTGAACAAATACCCGGTATTCTACCTTCCGGAGACCCGGGCAGAGTTTCCGTTTGAGCAGTTCGACTACATCGTGGATGCCGTGGATACCGTCAGCGCCAAGCTGGATATCATCTGCGCCGCGAAGGAAATGCATATACCGGTCATTTCCGCCATGGGCTGCGGGAGCCGGCTGGATCCCTCAAAACTCATGATCACGGATATATACAAGACCCAGGGTGATCCCCTTGCCAAAGTCATGCGCAGAGAATTAAAAAAGCGGAATATCCGCTCCCTCAAGGTCGTATATTCCGCTGAACCGCCCATCAAACCTCTGATCGATCTGCGGGAAGAAGGCAGCGTCCGCCGCAGTGTTCCCGGATCCTCACCGTTCGTACCTGCCGCGGCAGGCCTCCTGATTGCCTCTGCCGTATGCAAGGACATCATTGCCGGCTGACCGGCTTTTTTATTCTTCGGACCGAAGTCCCGCGATCTCTTCGAGTTCTTCCTTTGTTACCGGTTCCACAAGGATATGATTCCCGTCATACCTTGTTTTCTTTTCCGCCGGTATCGCTTCAATGCCCTTCGCGTATTCCGCGCTGCCGATCTCCCTGTCTTCCGACCCGCTGAACAGATACAGCCGGTAATGATCGCAGACCAGGGGCTTCCCGGTACGGACATCTTCCATGCCCGGCGGCACATGCGGCACTGCCGGCAGGATCACGCGCACGCCCTCTGACAGGACAATGACACCCAGGATCCCTTCCTCTCCCTTGTAAAAGGATATTTTGGCATAGAACGCGTCGATCTTCTGTTTTTCGTGCAGCCAGTCTTCAAACTTCAGAAGACCGTTGCCGGTGCTGAACATCTCCGCTTCTTCCCTGCCCATGGACAGCGGCCACATGGCGCAGTACATCGTCAGCGTCGCGCCGTCTCCTTCCATGATCCTTCCCGCCGCGTCCTGCAGGGAATGGATCTGGAGCGCCAGCCAGTCATCGAACTGACTTTCCAGCTCCTCCGGACGCATCTCCTGACCGTCCACGTACATTCTGCAGTTCCAGAAGGAAGTGATCCTTTTCACACAGTCAAAAAACGTACGCAGTTCGCTTTCGGAACAGATCATCAGAAGACGGAGCGTGATCTCGCTCTTCTCCCCTTTCTGCCAGGAAACACCGATGCCTCTGCCGATCCTGTCAGGATCATAAATGACGAATTCCCGGCCTTTGATCACATTCTCCCGGAGCCGCCAGCCGTCAAAATGACCGTATGCCAGCTTTTCCCCGAGAATGACGGACAGCGGGAGTTCTTTTTTAAACAGGCCTGTCTGCCGTATGATTACTTCTGCACTCATACCCGTATTATAAAACAATTTCTGAGAGATGACGGACACACCCCGTTTAAGGATTTTAAAAATCAGGAAGCGCTGATACGGATTATCTGATAAAATATCATATAGAATTGCCGGGA
>CACZPD010000043.1 GCA_902782955.1 uncultured Erysipelotrichaceae bacterium | reverse complement strand
TTCTCCCCAAAAGTTGAACAAAACTTTTCCATCATTTCCCTGATCGTTTCGTCGGGAGATCCTTGGGTGCATCCTGGATTTCTGCATTACTCAAATATCGTATTCATGTAAGAGTTGCCGGATGATCTGCCGTTCCTTCGGCTGTTTCCTATTCAATTGTACAGAAATTCTTTCACACTCTGCTCGGACGCGCAAAACCGGATTATGAGGGTATCCTCATAATCCGGTTTTCAGAATTACTGTTTTCTTTCATTTTTCATAGAAAACTTATACACTTTTCGTGACAATCCCTGCAACCAGGCCGGTGTCGCCAGGCTTGGTTTTTACATTGTCTTTTGTCTGTTTTAGCTGGGGCTGAATCATTCCGGTTTTAGTTTCGTTTCTCCATAAAGATCGGCTTGTCATTGTGATCTTCTTCGAATTCCTCCGAAGAGATACGTATCATCCTGGTGCCGACCGGACTGTCTATGTATTTCCATACGGACGGATCCAGCTGGCATACCTGCCCGAGACGCAGGAGGACGATGTTCTTTGCGGTATTGATATATTCGTCATCTTCATTGCCCGCCATGAATGACCAGCCGCTGTCATTGTCGTGCAGAGGCTCATCCCTGACGATATAACCGGGTTTCCATCCTTCATCCAGGATTGCCCTGGATACATAGGCATTCTTCATCAGCAGTGCTTTTCTCTTCAGCATCGGTTCATAGAAGGAACGGTTGTCCAGGAACTGCCTGATCTCGGAAGCATCCGGTTTGATGTCTGTAGGTAAAGAACCGACGGCGGAATCCCATATCCGATTTTCATCGGCGTTGTTTTTCAGGATCACTGCCAGCTCCAGAAGTTCATCCTGTGATACATCCAGCTTTTCCTGCAGTTCTTTCTCCAGCTTCCTGCCGTGATCTGTATAAACATACATGAACACGGTACCGTCCTGATATACATCTGCTTTCAGGGCACCGAGCTGGTCCTTATCGTTGTAGAAGACAAAGAAATCTGAAAGCCTGCCGTTCACATGCCAGTCAAATTCCGTCCCGTTCTTCCCGTTCATGTACCAGACTGTCCCGTTGTCTTCCAGTTGTGAAAGCGGGACATCCTTCAGATGTGTGCTTACCGTATCATGGATCAGTGTATTGATTTCCTGCAGTACTTTATGCATACCGGCAACTCCTTTTTTTATTACGTTTCCATTATACCGCAGGATAACGGATAAGCCGATTGTGGTATGCTTATCATGGATGCAGAGGTAAAGACATGAAACAGATCCGGTTTGATTCAAGAGACAAGAAACCAAAAGTATGGAATATCGTGGTACTGTCACTGATTACGGCAGTACTGATGGGAATCATCATTTCTTTAAAGGGAATGTCTGCGAGTCTTTTGCTGTGCATCATCATGAGCGTATATCTGATGATCACGATCGGTCTCCTGCTTTCCGCTTTTGTCAAACAGCTGCAGTATAATCCGTACTCCTACAATACGATCATATATATCGGCTTTGCGGTATTTCTGGTCTTTGTACTGATTACATTCTTCATCCTTGCGAAACAGATCATGCAGTTCCCGGATGAATATACCGGTGAGCAGATCGTATATACACTTCTGAGCTCTGCCAAAAGCTATATGATCATCACATTTCCTTTCATCGCTGTTTTCTCAATCGCCCTCTGTATTTCCAATATCTCCCTGATCCGGCATGAAGGTTTCCGGTTCGTCAATGTCCTCGGCATCATCCTGGCATTCCTGCTTGTGGCAGGGGACATATTTCTCTACCGGGCTGATTATTACGCGTCAGGATCCCTGGCAGAAATACGTATGCACGACCTCCTGGTGAATACTTTTGCGGCAGTATATCTGTATTTTGAATGTATGCTCATAGGCACGATCATCGCCAATATCATCGTAGTTAAGCATGAACCGGCATATAACAAGGATTATGTCATTGTCCTTGGGTGCGGTCTCAGACCTGACGGGACACCGTCACCGCTCCTGCGGGGCAGGATCGACAGGGCAATCACCTTCCGAAATAAGCAGAAGGAAGCGGCCGGCAAAGACATCGTCTTCGTGACATCGGGCGGAAAAGGACCGGATGAAGTGATCTCCGAAAGTGAATCCATGAAAAACTATCTCGTGGAACAGGGCATTCCGGAAGAAGAGATCATCATGGAAGACAAGTCCAGGACCACCCTGGAGAACATGAAGTTTTCCAAAGAAAAGATCGAAGAACGGGGCGGCGGGAAGGTCATCTTCTCCACAACGAATTACCATGTATTCCGCAGCGGCATCTGGTCACGCAGGGTCAAGATGCGGGCAACCGGCATCGGGGCAAAGACGAAATGGTACTTCTGGCCAAATGCATCCGTGCGCGAGTTTGTCGGTTTGCTGACGGAACACAGGGGAAAGCAGGCTGCGATCCTCATATGCATGCTCATACTCTACTGGGCTATGACCATGTATGTATACAGATACTGACGGGAGGAATATATGACAGAACAGAATATCAGATTCTCGGATGACGCATCAGACTTCGTCCTGATCAGCGCATATATCCCGGATGTCCTGCTGGATATCCGGTATTACTCTTCATTCAATTTCATCGGTGAAAGAATAGACGGATATGAAGCACCTGTCGCCTTGCTGCGGAAAGAAGCCGCAGTGAGGCTGAAGGAAGTCAGCGATGAAATGAAGGAGAAGGGATACCTCCTGAAGGTCTTTGACGCCTACCGTCCCCAGAAAGCCGTGGATCATTTCATGCGCTGGGCCAGAGATCCGGAAGATATCCGCATGAAGGAATACTTTTATCCGGAGATCAACAAGAAGGATATTATCCCGTTAGGGTATGTAGCCGAACATTCCGGCCACAGCAGGGGAAGCACCGTTGACCTGACATTGTTTGACATGCGTACCCAGCAGGATCTCGATATGGGCGGCACATTCGATTATTTCGGGGAGCTGAGCCATCTGGATTACAAAGGCATTACAGAAGAACAATACGCGAACAGAATGCTGCTGAGGGATGTAATGCTCCGGCATGGATTCAAAGGACTGGATGAGGAATGGTGGCATTTCACATTAAAAGATGAACCATGCCTGAATACCTGCTTCACATTTCCCGTGTCCGTGATAAAATAATGCAGATGCTTTCTGCATCATAAAATAAAAGAATCAAAAGGGGGACTTATAACATGGATAGATTACAGAATTCATTGAACCGCTGGCGAGCTGCGGCAGTTGCGGCGATTATCATCGCACTCGTATCCTGCCTGAGTACTCTTTATATCAAAAACAACCGGGAATCTGCCGAAACACCGGCAGAAAGAACTGTTGTACCGGCTGAAGAAGCACTGTCCTTATGGACAGATGACGCTGAAGCCAGCAAGAAACTGGCTGCCTATGTCGAAGCAGTAACAGATGAAAACAGCGCCGATTACATCCCGGTCGAAAACCGTATCGCTGTATTCGACCTGGACGGCACGCTGTTCTGTGAAACAGATCCGAACTATTTTGACTATATGCTGCTGGTGCACCGTGTCCTCGAGGATCTGGAATACAAGGACCAGGCAACACCGTTCGAAAAGGATACAGCTGAAAAGATCGTTGAACAGAATGAAACAGGCAAATCCTTCAAGGGACTGGAAGTCGAACATGGACAGGCGATCGCGTCTTCATTCTCCGGTCTGACCATCGGTGAATTCAATGACTATATCCAGGAGTTCAAGAAAACACCGTCACCGAGTTATGTAGGAATGACAAGGGGCGAAGCGTTCTATGAACCGATGATCCAGGTCGTTGAATATCTGAAGGACAATGACTTTACAGTATATATCGTCAGCGGTACGGACCGCCTGATCGTACGCGGAATCGCGTATAATTCACAGCTGGAAGTTCCGGCAAACCAGATCATCGGTTCCGATGAAACGATCGTCACAAGGGACCAGGGTGAAACAGACGGACTGGATTATGTATACAGCGATGAGGACGAACTCATTCTCGGCGGAGACTTCGTCGTCAAGAACCTCAAGATGAACAAGGTATCTGTCATTGCCCAGGAGATCGGCGTACAGCCTGTTCTCTCATTCGGAAACAGTACCGGTGATTCCAGTATGGCTGAATATGTCACCAGCAACAATCCTTACAAGAGCCTCGCATTCATGCTGTGCTGCGATGATACAGAACGTGAAAATGGAAACGTTGAAAAAGCAGACAAGATGTATGCGTTATGTGAAGAATATGACTGGATCCCGGTTTCCATGAAGAATGACTGGAAGACGATCTACGGGGACGACGTCACTAAAAAATAAAATATTCTATCCTGAAACCGGTCAGATGAAAATGACCGGCTTTTTATATGTGAATCAGCCGGAAGAGAAGGATTCGATAGTATAATGAATCTGTAAAGGCAATCATGTATGAAACTTACCAATGAGAATATTACGGACAGTATTTCGAAGATCGAAAAAGCGTTTCCCGATCATCTGAAGACCAGACTGATGGCGGAAGAGATCCTTTTGAATTTCAGGCTACCGGGAGGGAAGCTGACGATCGCTGTCCTGCTGGCGCTGGTGTACGGCATACAGCGCCGGCATGAGCATTCCTGCACCGCAGCTGGTCCTGATCGTTCTGCTGATCCTCGAACTGACGATCGCCTCCCCGAAAATACCGGGCGGGATCATCGCTACATATACACTTTTGTTTACAGAACTGGGACTGCCGGCTGACTCCCTCGGCCTCTTGATGGCAGCGAATGTCTTCATCGTCAACTTCGAAGTCATGGATGAATTGCTGATCAAATACTGTGACCTGAAAGATCTGGACTGCC
>CACZPD010000042.1 GCA_902782955.1 uncultured Erysipelotrichaceae bacterium | reverse complement strand
TTCCTGCTGATGGAAGACGGGAAACAGTCATCCATGCTTGCGTTCCCGGGAGACAGCATGGAAGTCGCCGGTTATACATATGTCTTCGAAGATCCGGTGGAATACCCGGGACTGCGCATCAAAAAAGCACCTGCCATGATCAACTGGCTTCTGCTTGCGTCCGTGCTGATCCTCACATTCGGACTGGCTGTCACATTCCTGACACCGCCGGAAGTGATCACGGTAACGGAGAAGGGATATCGTATACTGGGACAGAAATCTGAAGGACTCCGCCTGCATCTTTCGGCAGTCCTTTCAGACCATGTAATTGAAGGAGAAAAGGCAAATGCTTGACATCTTATTTTTCGGCGGCATCGGGTTCAGCTTTATCGGCATGATCATCTATTTTTTCGGCCAGGTATGGAAAAAGGAAAAGATCCTGAATACAGGATGGTATGTATTCCTTGCCGGATTCATATTGCAGTCTGCCTACCTGCTGGCAAGGGGAATTGAAGCCGGCAGGATCCCGATGTCCAATCAGTTTGAATTTGCACTTATGTTCTCCTGGGGGATCGGTGTGATCCTTCTGATCATGCACTATGGTCTGAAACTGGAATGGATCACGGCACCGGGGATGATCATGACATGGGCTCTGTACCTGTATGCGGCACTTCTGCCGCGTGAGATCAATGAACTGATGCCTGCTCTCCGCAGTGTATGGTTTGTTTCCCACATCGGCAGCGCTGCGTTCTCCTATGCCGCGTTTATGCTGGCAGGAGCGGCCGGTATCCGCTATCTCCTGCTTTACCGCAAAGATCCCGGAAATAAAAAACTTCCTGAAATCGATTATTTCATGTACCGCCTGATCGCTATCGGCGTCCTGCTTCTGACGATCACCATCGTGATCGGAGCGATCTGGGCAGAGGAAGCATGGTCTTCTTTCTGGACCTGGGATCCGAAGGAAGTATGGGCACTGATCACATGGATCCTTTATGCGATCTATCTCCATCTGCGGCTCGGCAGGAAAAAATCAGGCGTATTCATGGCATGGTATGCCGTACTTGCTGTACCTGTCGTATTATTCACATTTATAGGCGTCAATACGATCCTGCCCGGTCTGCATTCTTACGGCAGTATCGTCCGGAACTTCCTTCTGTAGGATTTCCTGCGCATTATCAGAATACCGGAGCACTCATCTGAGTGCTTTTTATATTGCACTGTCAGAAAGAAGACTGACATAATCACGAAAGGTGAACCTGTTCTCTTTTTTGCGTATAATAATGACAAATGAAGATGGAGAATCGTTATGGAAATCAATGAAAACGTACTGGGTGCCATTCTTGATGCCTATCCCTACGAGATCGTATTTGTGGATACGACACATACTGTCAGATACATGAATAAGACCGCAAAAGAGCGTTATGGGGAAAGAGTCCAGATCGGACGTTCTCTCTTCAACTGCCATAACGAGCGGACAAAACCCAAAATCGAAGCTTTTCTGAAGCGTGCGGAAGAAGGCGAAGGGGAAATGTTTGAAGTTTACAACAGGAAAACAGGCGAACGTGAATTTTTTACGCCGGTTAAAGATACAGACGGCATTGTGATCGGATACTTTGAACGCCATGAAGTACCGTGGGATCCGGAACATCCGGAAGAAATGATGGGTCAGTACTGGCTTAGAAGGATCTGATCCATGGCACAGAGAATGATCCACTACATGATCGGGGAGATGCTTGCACAGGAAACTGAACTGAAAGATAAGAACAGGTTTCTGATCGGTTCTGTGATCCCCGATGCCTACACTGATATACGTTACAGAGATGTAACGCATTTCCGGTATTTTTCCGAAGACCGGAAATACTCCTGCTATGATATTGACCGCTTCCGTAACACTTACAGGGATAAGATCCTGCAGGATGATCTCTACCTCGGGTATTACATGCATCTGGTGGAAGATGTTTTCTCCCGGAGGCTGATCCGGAATGATCATAAAATCACGGTTTTTGGTTATGATGATAAAGTCAGGGTCCTGCACCGGGACTACCATGTCCTGAATCGCTATATCCGGGAACGATGGCATCTCCGGTATGAACTGACTATTCCGGAATATCTTGAAAATGAAGACATATTCCGGATCGCGGAATTTAATATTCCGGAATTTCTGAAAGCACTTGAGGATGACTTTTCAGAAATCACCGAAGCGGAAACAGTTTATGTCACGGAAGCGATGATCGAAGAATTCATGGAAAAGTATTATCCGGTGATCGCGATGGAATTCTCACATGCAGTTACAGGTGATTTCCGGCTGCGCGCGGCTGATTATGCCTGGAAGCGGGAACCGTAATAAAAGAACAGGAGTGTATTATGAGACAGAATCTGCATACCCACAGCAAGTACTGTGACGGTAAGAATGAACCGCGTGAGATGATCGAGAACGCAATTGAAAAGGGGTTTGATATCCTCGGGTTTTCAGGCCACGGATATGTGCCGTTTGACACAGCTTCCATGTCCATAGAAAATACTTCGGAATACATTAAAGAGATCCGCAGACTGAAAGAGGAATTCCGTGACCGGATAACGATCTATCTCGGCATCGAGGAAGATATGGAAAACCGGATCATGACGAAAGAACCGTTTGATTTTATCATCGGCAGCTGCCACTTTCTGACGAAGGACGGGCAGGTGCTTCCCATCGACTACAGCCGCGGTGTGTTTGAGTACATGCTCGACAGCATGTTCTCCAACGACTTTCTCACGATGGCAGAAACATACTACAGGAAGATCACCCGGATGGCAGACTGGCAGGAAGTCGATATCATCGGACATCTGGACCTGATCATGAAATTCAATGAGGATGAATCATTCATTCGTTTTGATGACCCTGCTTATGTACGCTTTGCCTGTGATGCGGTGGACGCATTTGCCGGAAAGAAGATCCTGGAGGTCAACACCGGGGCAATCGCCAGACAATACAGGAGGACCCCGTATCCGGCGGTAAACCTGCTTCGGTATATGCATGAAAAAGGTGTCTCCGTCTGCCTGAACAGTGACTGTCATAACGCGGAATATCTGGACTGCGGATTCCGGGAGGCAATGGATATGATCCGCGCCTGCGGGTATCGTTCCATGATGAAGCTGACACCGGAAGGTTTTATCGAAACCGACATTGATGAATTTGAGTAAAAGGGAGGAAGAAATCGTGTTGTTTATATGGTATCCGAAATGCGGCACATGCCGTAAGGCAAAGAAATGGCTGGACGGACATGGAATCAGCTATACTGAAAGGCTGATCAAAGAAGAACCGCCCGCAGAAGACGAACTGCGTGCATGGTACGCGCAGAGCGGTCTGCCGCTCAGGAAATTCTTCAATACGAGCGGTCAGTCATACCGCGCACTGAATCTGAAGGATAAACTGCCGTCCATGACAGAAGACGAAATGTTTTCGCTTCTTGCTTCCGACGGTATGCTGGTGAAGCGGCCGGTCCTGATCACGGATGAAGGAAAGGTCAGGATCGGATTCCGAGAAGAAGAATATGAAGAACTGATATGAGGAAGCAGGGGGGACTGCTTCCTTTTCTGATCGGGAAGCAGAATGATTTTTCTGAAATATGATAAAATAAACGGCATGTCAGTAATAAGGAAACAGTATTTCACAGCGGAGGATATCAATGCGCAGATTCATATATGAAATGATGCTTGTGCTGACTGCGCTGATCTGGGGGAATGCCTTCGTGGCACAGAGTGTTGCGATGCGTTATATGGGTCCCTGGTTTTTCAACGCGGTAAGGTATCTGATCGGCAGTATTTTCCTGATGGCTGTCATCCCGCTGCTTGACAGTGTCCGCGGAAAGGAAACTGTTAAAAAAGCAGACGGGAACCTGCTGAAAGGAGGGGTCGTTTGCGGGATCTGTGTTGCGGCGGCTTCGGCATTCCAGCAGATCGGGCTGGTATATACCACACCCGGGAAAGCGGGATTCCTGACCGCCCTGTATATTGTCATTGTGCCTGTCCTCCTGTTTTTTATGGGGAAAAAGACCGGGAAAAATGTATGGACGGCAGTGATCCTGGCACTTGCCGGCCTGTATTTCCTGAGCATGGCTGAAACTTTGTCGATCTCAAAGGGGGATCTGCTGGAAGTGTGCGGCGCGTTCCTGTTTTCCCTGCAGATTCTCTGTGTTGCCAAATATGCGCAGATCACGGACAGCGTACGCCTTAACTGTATGCAGTTTCTGACTGCGGGCATCATAAGCGTCATTCCCGGACTGCTGCTGGAAAACCCGTCTTTTGCGGCCGTGAAAGCTGCCGCTGTACCGATCCTGTATGCCGGTATTTTTTCGGTGGCTGTCGCGTATACGCTGCAGATCATCGGACAGAAACATATCCATCCGGCAGTGGCAAGTATCCTGATGAGTCTTGAAAGCGTGTTTGCGGTGATCGGCGGATTCCTGTTCCTGCACCAGGCATTGACGCCGAAGGAACTGCTGGGCTGCGCATTGATCTTTGCGGCCGTGCTCACAGCGCAGAAAGAAGAAAAAAATACAGCCGGAACTCTGTGAGTTCTGACTGTATTTTTATTATTTCAGCATCAGGTCAACGATCTTCTTCGCGTACGCTACCGGATCTTCGATCTCAAGTCCCTGGATCAGGAGCGCCTGCTGGAACAGGACATCCGTGTATTCTTTCAGGACTTCCGGATCCTTTTCCTTCAGCTCCTGCAGTTTTGCGAAGATGGCATGATCCGGATTGATCTCCAGGATCTTGGAAGCCTTGAAGCCACTGTGATTCGGATCCCTGGACAGAAGTTTTTCCATTTCCAGCGAAACGCCGTTTTCATCGGATACCAGGCAGACCGGGTCATCTTTGAGACGGGAGGAGATACGGACTTCCCTGACTTTTCCGCCGAGGCTGTCTTTCATGGTTTCCAGGAGGTCTTTATTCTGTTCTTCAAGTTCCTGTTTTGCTTTCTTTTCGTCTTCCGTTTCAAGATCAAGATCACCTTTGTTTACAGACTTGAACGGCTTGTCTTCATATGTCCGCATGATATCGGAAACCAGTTCGTCACGTTCATCCAGGAAGTAGAGGATCTCATAGCCTTTTTCACGCAGTTTGCCGAGTGAAGGAAGCTTTTCGATCTCTTCCGGGGAAGAACCGCAGGCATAATAGATCGCTTTCTGATCTGCCGGCATTCTGTCGGTATATTCCTTCAGAGTAGCGTATTTGCCTTCCTTGCTGGTACGGAAGATGATCAGATCCTGCAGATCCTGTTTGTGGATGCCGTAATCCCTGTAGATACCGTATTTCAGGCTCAGACCGAAGTTGTCAAAGAATTTCTCATAGCCTTCCCGGTCGTCTTTCAGCATATCCGCAAGCGCGCCGTGGATCTTCTTTTCGATGGATTTTGCCAGTGCCTTGACCTGGCGGTCCTGCTGGAGGATCTCACGGGAGATATTCAGATTCAGATCATCGCTGTCGATCAGACCGGTAACGAAGCGGTAGTGGTCCGGCAGGAGGTCCTTCGCTTTATCCAGGATGAATACACCTTTGGAATACAGCTGCAGACCCGGTTCATAATCAGCGTAGTAGAAATTGTACGGTGTTTCCGACGGGATGAACATCAGTGCAGTATAGGAAAGATTGCCTTCAACACTGTAATGGATCACTTTCTGCGGATCCTTCCAGTCAGAGAATTTGGATTTGTAGAATTCGTTGTATTCTTCCGGCTTGATCTTGGATTTTGCTTTTTTCCAGAGCGGGATCATGGAATTCAGTGTTTCATCTTCGTATGTATCAATCGTCTTGTTTTCATCTGTCGGGTCAGGGATGGATTTCGTGACCTGCATAATGATCGGGTAGCGGACATAATCGGAATACTTCTTCACCAGATCACGGATCTTGTATTCTTCCAGGTATTCGGAGTACTTCTCATCATCCGTATCTTCCTTCAGATCGATGATGATCTTCGTCCCGGTCTCCGGCTTGTCGATCTCGCTGACCGTATAGCCGTCTTCACCCGTGCTGACCCATCTGTAACCCTGTTCGCTGTGCGCGGCACGGGATTCCACCGTCAGTTTACGGGCAACCATGAACGCGCTGTAGAAGCCAACGCCGAACTGGCCGATAATATCGATGTTTTTGGCGGCTTTCTCCAGCTGTGCCCTGAATTCGGCACTGCCGCTCTTGGCGATCGTACCGAGGTTCTTTTCCATTTCCTCACCGGTCATGCCGATGCCGGTATCTTCGATGATAAGCTGCCGGTCGGTTTTATTTCTTTCGATCCGTATGGTCAGATCTTTCTTGGAGACTTTCTGGGTCTTATCTGTCAGAGAAAGATAGTGTCTCTTGTCCAGCGCATCGCTTGCATTGGAAATAAGTTCACGCAAAAAGATTTCTTTATTTGTGTAAATTGAATTGATCATCAGTTCCAGCAGGCGTTTGGACTCAGCTTTAAATTGTTTCTTTGCCATGTACATAACCTCCTTGGCACTCTGTAGGTGCGACTGCTAAAAGTGTACCACGATGAAGTTATAAATGCAATATATGTGAAGTGTCTCAAAACAGCGTGTAATCTCCCTCTGAAATCTGTAAAATAATAAGCATATGAGAACGATAAATACAGAAGACATAAAGAAAAGAGTAAAAGAAGCCTGCGGGCAGATGGCGCATGTTTACTGCTCCGATATCCTGAAAGCACTGAAGGAAGGCAGGGAAAGGGAAACGGAAGAAAGGTCCGTGATAGCGATGGATATCCTGCTGGAGAACGCGGAGATCGCGGAAAAGGAACAGATCCCGATCTGTCAGGATACAGGCATGGTGATCGCTTTTGTGACGATCGGACAGGATGTGAGGATCTCCGGAGGCCTTCTGAAACAGGCAGTTGAAGACGGTGTCAGGGAAGGGTACCGGGATTATTATCTCCGGGCATCTGTTGTCAGTGACCCGCTGTTTGACAGGATCAATACCCGCACCAATACACCGGCAGTTATTTACACGGACATAACGGAAGGTGAGGATCTCGTTATCGAACTGATGCAGAAAGGATTCGGTTCGGAGAATATGTCAGCGGTCAAAATGCTGAAACCGGCAGAAGGGATCGAAGGCGTATCTGATTTTGTGATCGATACGATCCGTAAAGCAGGACCGAACGCCTGCCCGCCGATGATCGTCGGCGTCGGGATCGGCGGTACGTTTGACTATGCGGCAGTGCTGGCCAAGAAAGCGCTTCTGCACAGTACGGAAGAGGAGAATCCGGATCCGCGGTATGCGGCTCTGGAAAGAGATCTTCTGAAACGGGCAAATGAGCTCCGGATCGGACCGATGGGACTGCATGGAAAAACCACAGCGCTGAAGATCAATATCGAGACATATCCCACGCATATTGCCGGACTGCCGTGCGCGGTCAATATCTGCTGTCACGCCTGCAGACATGAAAGGCTGGTGTTCTGATGAAAAAAATACAGCTCCCCCTGAGTGAGGAAGAGATCATGGATCTCAAAGCCGGTGATGCCGTTCTGGTATCCGGCAAAGTTTATACAGCAAGGGATGCCGCGCATAAACGCCTCCATGAAATGATTCAGAATCATCAGGAACTGCCGATCCCGCTGAAAGGCAGCGCCATATACTATGTCGGACCGACACCGGCAAAGCCGCCGCATCTGATCGGATCCGCCGGACCGACGACCGCTTCCCGCATGGATGCCTATACACCGGAACTGCTGGATCTCGGCCTGCAGGTCATGATCGGGAAAGGAAAAAGAAACGAGGCGGTCAAAGAGGCGATCATCAGGAATCACGCGCTTTATCTGATCACCTGCGGCGGGGCAGGGGCACTGATCTCGCATTGTATTACCGATGCCAGACCGGTGGCTTTTGAAGACCTCCTTGCAGAAGCGATCGTTGAACTGTCCGTGAAGGATATGCCTTGTTTTGTGGGTATCGATATCTGCGGAAACGATATCTACGAAGAATAAAAGAACACACTTGACTGACGGTCAGTCAAGTATTATGATGTTTCCATGAAAGGAGACGCAGATGCCAGAAGAAAAAGATGTTTCCGGAAGAAGAAATGAATTTGTGGACGCGGCGGAAAAACTTTTCAAAGAGAATGGGATCGTGGAAACAACGATCAATTCCATCGTCAAGGAAGTAAATGTCGCGAAAGGGCTGTTCTATTACTACTTCAATTCCAAGGAAGATGTCATAGAAGCCATCAGCACGAAATACAATGAGATTTTTAATGAAATGATGCGTTTTGCGATGGACCAGGGTGAATATACCCCGAAACTCCATCAGTTCATTGAGAACTGTGTAAATTCGTTCCGGTCCCTGGATGATAAACTGCACGGGGCACAGGAGGACATTGACCTGTCGATCCTGCAGAAAAGATCCAAGGACGAAGCAAAAAGCGTTGCGATCGATGCTTTGACAGGACTGTTTGAAGAAGGTGTGTCAAGAGGAGAACTGATTATGACGCACTGCCGGTATTACGCTGATATTCTGATCAGCGGGATCATGGAACTCATCGAAGAGGGACAGGCAACAAACGAAGAGATCAAAGAGATCATTATTGACCTGATAGAAAGGGCAGGAAAGGATTGAAATGGCAGAAGAATTCAACGAGAAACTCAACTCATTTGTAGACAAAGCTTCAAAAATGATTCAGGATGGCAGCAAAAACGTCATCTCCATGCTGGATAAGGAAAAAAACAAGGCTGAGATCCGCGCAGAGATCGGTCATAACGCCCGTGATCTGAGCAAGGCATATGAACAACTGGGCCGTGAATACTGCGCAGCGCTTGCCGCAAACAAACCGTTTGTCCCGAAAGAATCCGCAATGGAACTGATCCGGTCAAAAGAGAAGGTAATTGAACTCCTGAACGAAAAGCTGGACAAACTGGAAGAGAAATAAGAGACTTTCGCACATCTGCCTGATCGCGGATGTGTTTTTTTACGAGAAGTCGTAAAATAGAAATATGACGAAAAAAACTTTGATGATCATCGCTGTTGTGACGATGCTGATGGATCATGTAGGAATGGTGTTTTTTAACAATATGCCGGTGCTGCGCGGTATCGGCAGGATATCGTTCCCGCTGTATGCGTTTATGATCGCGGACGGATATGCCCATGTCAAAGAGGATCCGGAGCGCCTGCGTCACTATCTGCTCCGGCTGATCCTGCTTGCCCTGATTTCTGAGATGCCGTATGACAATGCTTTTTACGGCGGGTTTCCCAACTGGA